>JACQPG010000053.1 GCA_016207665.1 Elusimicrobiota bacterium
ACCAGGCCGCTTCGAAAGGTGGGGCTGGTTTTCCAGGAATACAACCGCGCGCTTCTTCCCTGGCGCAGCATCGTGGAGAACGTCGAGCTCGGCCTCGAGCTCCAGGGAATGGGATTGAGGGAAAGACGGGACATCGCGAAGAAATACATCGATCTGGTCGGGCTCGGCAAATTCGCCGAAGACCTTCCCGGGCGCCTGTCGGGCGGCATGAAGCAGCGGGTCCAGATCGCGCGCATCCTCGCCTACAACCCGCTGATCCTGCTCATGGACGAGCCGTTCGGCGCTCTCGACGCGCAGACGAAGCTCGAATTGCACGACGAGCTGCTGAGAATATTCGAGCTGGAGAAGAAAACCGTCATATTCGTGACGCACGACATCGAGGAGGCCGTCTACCTGGGCGACCGGCTGCTGATCCTGAGCCAGAGGCCTTCGAGGCTGCTGGAGAGCCTTGACATCCACATTCCGCGGCCCAGGGACTGGGGCGTCAGGGGCTCGAAGGATTTCATCGGCCTGTGCGCGCACACCTGGGACATCATGAAGAAGGAGCGGCTGAGAAATTAGCCGCGCTCGTGATGTCCCACAAAATCTTCCCCCTGATTCCGCCGCTGGTCGTCGCATCGATCTGGGAAGGCATTTCGCGCTTCAATCTGGTCAACCGGATCTTCTTTCCGCCGCCGAGCGAGATCCTGTATTTCCTCGCCGACGACCTGGCGAGCGGCGTGCTGTTTTTTCACATCGGGGTGAGCCTGCAGAGGGCGTTCATCGGATTCGCCGTGGCCGCGGTGCTCAGCATACCGTTCGGCATCCTGATCGGATGGAAAAGATGGCTGTACAGGATATTCGAGCCGCTGATCGAAGCCCTGAGGCCGATCCCCGGCCTGGCCCTGATCGCGCCCTCGATCCTGTTCTTCGGCATCGGCGACCTGACGAACATCTTCGTCGTCACCTACGGCTGCTTTTTCGTCATGCTGATCAATGCCATTTACGGCGTCTACGGCGTGGACAAAGTCATGATGCTGTCCATGCGCTCCATGAGCGCGAGCGAGAACGACATCTTCAGGAAGCTCGTGCTGCCGTCGGCGCTGCCTTACGTCTTCGCCGGAATGAGGCAGGCGGTCGCAGTCATGCTCATCATCGTCGTCGGCAGCGAAATGATCATCTCCTCGGCCGGCCTGGGCTATTACCTGCTCGAGGCCGAAAGGACGTTCAGGTACCACTACATGTACGGCACTCTGCTGGTGCTCAGTCTCCTCGGGTACGGGCTGAACCGGGGATTTCTGCTGATCGAGGAGAAGCTGCTGAGCTGGACGAAAGAGACCTGACCGACACAGTGAACGACGAGAGGAGGAAAGCATGGCCAGCAAGATGAGGGGCAATTGGGGGGCCTTGATAGCCGCGGCGGTAGTTCTTGCCATAGCCGCTCCAGGAAGAGCCGATGCGCAGGCCAGGCAACCGGTCGCCGTGAAGATCGGTTATCTGCCTTTTATCGATTCCCTGCCTGTGTTCATCGCTCAAGAGAAGAAGTTTCTCTCGGAGGAGGGATTTCAGGCCGAGCTGCATCAATTCCGCTTCGGAGGCCTGGCGATGGAGGCCCTCTTGACCAAGCGGATAGACATCGGGGTCTCTGCGTTCATACAGCCCTCGCAGATCGCCGCGGAAACCGGGGTCTACAGCCGGCTTCTCCACCCTCTGCTTTGGGAGGGCGAGCACAAGGGGAAAGTCCTCGCCTCCAACGCCTTGATGGTCAGGAAGGAATCTTCCATCAGGAAGCTGAGCGACTTCAAGGGAAAAACCATCGCCGTGGGCGGTTTCGGGACCCTGCAGTACTTCGCGCTCCAGGCCCTGTTCAAGAAAGCGGGCATGGATCCAAGGAGAGATATCAAGTTCCTGGAGCTCCCCTACCCGACTCAGCCCGGGGCATTGGATGCCGGCAAGATCGACGGCGCCGCGATGGTGGAGCCGTTCCTGGGCTACACGGAGGAAAAGGGCCTCGCCAGGGCGATCGTCGATCCGCCGGTTCTCAAGTATCGCTCCTACTACCTGATCTTCGGCCGGGAGTTCCCGGTCAGCGGCCTTTGGGCTCATCCCGACCTGGTGCGCGAGTTTCCGGACACCGGCAAAAGGATGGCGCGAGCGCTCGCGCGGAGCATCGAGTGGATGTACTCGAATCAGGACGAGGCTTACGACATAGGCACGAAGTGGCTGAAGCTCGAGCGCAAGTTCATCAAGCGCATGGTCGAGGATGGGGGATATTGGAAGCCCTATCCCAGGGGATGGACGGAGCGGGACTGGCAATCCCTGCGGGCCCAGGTGAAGCTTTTCGAGGAATACGGCGCGGTCAAGAAGCCCGTGGACATCAAGAGGCTGGTGGAGCTCCCTTAGGCCCTGCGAGATGAACGGCGCATCCATGCAGGCGTCCCTGCCTGCCATGAAGAAGGAAGAGACCGCGCTGCTCGTGGTCGACATGCAGAACGATTTCGTCAGGCACGAGGGCTACCTGGGCAAGAACGGGCACGATATGAGCCCGGTGCTCGCCATCGTGCCCGATCTCTCCCGCCTGGTGGGATTCTGCCGGGACGCGGGCGTGAGCAGGATCTTCGTTCGATCCATTCACT
>JACQPG010000058.1 GCA_016207665.1 Elusimicrobiota bacterium
CCATTTCATCGCTGGACTGGAGGCGATCGAATTCCCTGCGACCCCGCAGGCGCCGACCGTCATGCTGCTCCACGGCTACGGCGCCAATGACGCGGACCTGGCGCCGTTGGCCCTGGAACTGGGCGGCGTCGCGAAGGCCCGCTGGCTTTTCCCGAACGGTCCCCTGCGGCTGGATGGCTCGGGGTTTTCCAGGGCTTGGTTTCCCATCGACGTGGAGGCCCTCGAGCGGGCGCAGAAAGAGGGCGGAACGGTGGATTTTTCCCGATCCGAGATCTCCGGCCTCGACGAGGCCGCCGCCGCCGTGGAACGATTCCTCGGGGAACTGAACATCCCGGGGGACAGGCTCGTCATCGGAGGCTTTAGCCAGGGCGCCATGCTGGCCACCGAGATCGCCCTCAGGGCCGCGGTCCCTCCCAAGGCCCTGCTTGTGCTCTCCGGCAATCTGGTGGCGGAAAAGCGCTGGCGGGAGCTGGCCTTGAAGCGGCGCGGTCTGCGCTTTTTCCAAAGCCATGGCATCGCCGATCCCATACTGGGCTTTCAGGGCGCTTTGCGGCTGGAGTCCCTTCTGCGGGACTGCGGCCTCCAGGGCCAACTGTTCAAATTCGAGGGCGGGCACGGCATCCCTTCCGACGCCATCGCCCAATTGCGAGGCTTTCTTTCGGAAACCCTCGGCTAGGTCCAAAAATAATTCACTTCCCCGTCAAAAAGCTCATTCAAGATTAAAGCTACGCTTTGTTCATGCCATCCTCAAACCGCGCTTCGGCGCGTTTTTTCCTGCTGCTATTCCTCTCGCTGCTGGCGCTTTTCATATGGATGATAGGGAAATATTGGCTTGCGATCGTGGCGGGAGCCATGATGGCGGCCTTGCTCAAGCCGCTGCACGCCCGCCTCTCCTGGCGTCGTCCCGCCATGGCGGCCTGCGCCCTGACCATCGGCACGGCTCTATTGGTTATCGCGCCGATGACCACGTTAACCACCATGGGAGCCAGACAAGCCGTCGGGTTGGCCGAGGAGCTGGCAGAACGCCGGGAGCTATCGGGCGACGGCCTCCTGGAGCGAGTCCTGCCTCAGCAATTGATTCCTCACGCGGAGAGGATACAAGAGGAGTTGTTCTCCCTGTTACGTCAAAGCGCCCGAGCCGGAGCCGGCGGCATGCTGGCTCTGGCCAAGGGAGTTCCCCTGGCCTTCCTCTACATGTTCCTGTCGCTTCTCTCGTGCTATTTTTTCCTGGTCGAGGGGGGGAAACTGCTTCGCAAGCTCTCCGAAGCCCTGCCATTGGAACCCGATATCCGGCATAGGCTGCTCCAAGTCTTTCGAGACACGACATTCTCGGCCATATTGGCGAACATGGTCGCCGCCGCGATCCAATCGTTGATACTCACCGGATCATTCCTCGGTTTCGGCGTTCCAGCCGCCTATTTCGCCGGAGCCTCGACCTTTATCGCGGCCTGGGTCCCCATCCTGGGCAGCGCGCCGATCTGGCTTTCAGGAGTCGCTTACCTCTATACGACAGGCCGGCTCTCAGCCGCCGCGGTCCTGGCCTTGATCGGACTCATGACGGCTCCTCTCGACCACTTGATCCGCCCTCTGGTGCTCAAGGGTCGGGGCACCCTTCATCCGCTCATCGGGCTTATCGCGATATTCGGAGGCATCCAGACCTTCGGGATATTCGGCCTGTTCTTCGGTCCGGTGTTGGCGGCGATGGTGGTATCGCTTTTCGATCTTTGGCCCACCATCGCCAGGCGTCATGGATTTCCCGCAGGGGATTCGCGTTAATCACGGCGGCTAAGACCGGCTGGGAAGGCTCTTTTTGCGGCGCACCGTCTCGAGCGCCGAAAGAGCGAAGGGATAGCCGCCCTTTCTTCGGGCCAGATTCACGGCCCGCAACGCGAGCGCCTCAGCCTCCTCCAAGCGCGAGGGATCGGAAGCGATGAGCAAGGCCAGGCGCGCGGGCCCCTCCGGTCCGAGCCCAAGACGACGATCAACGCGGCGAGCGGCGCTGCCGCGGCATGAAACACGATCACTCTCATGGATCCCTTCATAGACACCCTCCTGAAACAGCGCTTCAAGAACGGGAATTATAGGGAGCTAAACCCGGAAGGTCCATGGTCTGAAGGTGAGAAGATATTGACGGGATGATGACGCCTATTCGGCGACGATAGGGGGCAAGACCACGGTCGGCTGTTCAGGGTTCAACTCGATGGCTCCCGGGCTGGGGTGGAGAGGGCCGCTTAGCTGTTGTCCATCGGCCAACAGGGCCAAATAATAGGAGCCGGACCCCAGTCCCGAAAAACGGAAACGTCCGGAAGGATCCAGCCGGAAGGAGGCGCTGAGCGTGGCCTCTTCGGCCTGGAGGTGAAACAGCACGACCTTCGCCCACGCCGCCGAACGCCTCCGGATGACTCGGCCCTCGATCCAACCGTCGCGAAACGTTTCCAAGGGGGCCACCTCGATCTTCTTTTCATAAAGAGGCCAGAGTCCGTCGATGCGCCGCAGCCATTGCCGAGCGCCCGCCTCGTCGCCGTAGCGGGCGAAAGCCGAGGCGAAGGCCTCGAATATGTACTGCGACTGAAGCACCCTTTCAAAACCATCGGGCCGCATACGCGCCAGCTCGGCCAGCTCCTCTAGCTTTCCCAGATTGTCCGGAGTGATCGGCGAAGCGTAGATCAAGCCGAGCGCGAGGCGGTAATCCGGAGGCTCGATTCCCGGCAGGTGCCGCATGGCGGCATCGAGAGCTCGCCCCTCCTCTTTCCACAAGAGCCACCCATGCCTGAGGGCCTTGAGCGCCTGCCGGGCGAATACCGTCCGGCCGTCCCTCCGCTCCCAATAGCGCTCAATCGCCTCGAGATTGTCCCGGGAAAGCTCAAGGCCGTTCCATGCGCTGCTCAAGAGCTCTACCCTGAAGGCGCCCTTTTCTACGGGCCTCATATGAAGGATGGTCAGGGCCGAAGCGACGGCCCAGGAAGGCCGGGCCAATCCCGCCGCCTCGGAGAGGTCTCTGGGGCCGAAATCCCAACGCCAGCCAAGCCAAGCGAGGCCGGCCGCCGGCGGCAGAGCCCAAGCGCAAGCCAGCAGCGCGGCCGTGATCACCGCCGTCCTGATCGGACGCATCCAGGCCCAAGACCAGAGAGCGCAACAGAGCAAGAGCGCCCAGGGGATGGCCGGCATGATCAGGCTAGCCACAGCCGATCCCAGCAAGCTCCCCGCCTGGGTCATCTCGAGCCAAAGCCTGGCGCAAAGACCCAAGAACGCCGGGAACAAACCCAGAATGGATCCCGCCAGGGCATAGCCCGGACTCGCCCTAAGACAAAGGGCGCCCAGGAGGCCGATCAGAAGGCTGAGCCCGGCATGCTGGACCACCCAGCTCGCGGGAGGGAAAGGCGCGAATTCGTAAAGGGACGGGTGGGGCCCCACCCATCGCGAGGCTTGGACAGCGAGCAAGAGCAGCGCTAGATAAAAGCCGGCCTTGCGCAACGCCGCGAATCGATGATCTACTCTTCTTCTCCCTGGCTCTGGAGCCTGGCCAAAACCGAGAAATCCTCCAAGGTCGTCACGTCGCCGCGCACGGTTTCCCCCGAGGCGATCTCGCGGAGAAGACGCCTCATGATCTTTCCGGAGCGGGTTTTCGGCAATGTCTCGCTGAAGCGGATCTCCGAGGGCCGGGCCAAGGAACCGATGGCTTTGGCCACATGCTGCCGCAGCTCGTCCTTCAAGCCATCGCTGGGGCTGCGCCCTCCCGCCAGGGTCACGAAAGCGGTTATGGCTTGGCCCTGTATCTCGTCCGGCCTGCCGACCACCGCGGCCTCGGCCACCGCCGGATGGCTGACGAGCGCCGATTCCACCTCCATGGTGGACAGACGATGGCCGGAGACGTTCAAGACGTCATCGATGCGGCCCAGCACCCAGAAATAGCCGTCCTTGTCCTTCCTGGCGCCGTCTCCGGTGAAATAGATATCGCGACGCCGAGATCCGTCCGGGGACGTGATTTGGCTGAAATACTGATCCTCATATCTCTTAGGATCGCCGTAGATCGAGCGAAGCATGGAGGGCCAAGGCCTGCGTATCACGAGGTAGCCTCCTTTGCCCGGAGGAACCGGACGACCGTTCTTGTCGACGACGTCCGCATCGATGCCAGGGAATGGAAGCGTGGCCGACCCCGGCTTGGCCGGTGTGGCGCCCGGCAGAGGGGTGATCATGATGGCGCCGGTCTCCGTCTGCCACCAAGTATCGACGATCGGGCAGCGCCCTCCGCCGATGGCGCGATGGTACCAAAGCCATGCTTGGGGATTGATGGGCTCTCCCACGGTGCCCAGCAACCTCAACGAAGAGAGATCGTGCTTGGCCGGCCATTGCTCTCCCAATCTCATGAAGCTGCGGATCGCGGTCGGAGCCGTATAGAACACATTGACCCGATGACGGGCGATCATGGACCAAAAACGGTCGGCCGAGGGATGGAGCGGCGCGCCCTCGTACATGAAGGTCGTAGCCCCATTGGCCAAGGGTCCATAGACCACATAGGAGTGCCCGGTGACCCAGCCCACATCCGCGGTGCACCAGTAGACGTCGTCGTCTCGCAAGTCGAATATCCATTTGGCGGTCAGCGTCACCTGGGTGAGATATCCTCCGGTGGTATGAAGCACGCCCTTCGGCTTGCCGGTGCTTCCCGATGTATAGAGGATGAAGAGCGGATGCTCGCTATCGAGCGCCTCGGCTTCGCAGCGATCCGAAGCCCGCGCCATGAGCTCATGCCACCAGTGATCTCGACCCTCGCTCCAGGCCAGATCGGAAGCCTCAGGAGACGCGGCGCCGGTTCTGCGCAGCACCACCGCCTTTTCCACGCTGGGACACGACCTGAGCGCCTCGTCAACGGCATCCTTGAGCCGCAGGACTTGGCCCCACCGATAAGAGCCATCGGCGGTGATCACCAGCTTGGCCTGGGCGTCATTGATGCGGTCGCGCAGGGCCTCTGCCGAAAACCCGGCGAAGACCACGCTATGCACCGCTCCGATGCGCGCGCAGCCGAGCATGGCGATCGCCGCTTCCGGAACCATTGGCATATAGATGGCGACCCTGTCCCCGGCTCGCACGCCCAAGCCCTTGAGCACGTTGGCGAAACGACAGACCTCGGAATAGAGCTGCTGGTAAGTCAGGGTCCTGATCTCACCCGGCTCGCCCTCCCAGATGATGGCCGCTTTATTACGCCTCGCTCCCGATAGATGGCGATCCAGGCAGTTGGCCGAAAGGTTGATCTTGCCTCCGACGAACCATTGAGCGAAGGGCGGCTTCCAGTCCAGGACCTTGCGCCAGGGTTTGATCCAAAAGAGCTCCTTCGCCGCCGAGACCCAAAAAGCCTCCGGGTCCCGCCGGGCCTTGCGCCTAAGCTCCTCCAAAACCTCGAATCCCGACAGATGGGCTTTTTTCTGGAATTGGCTTGGAGGCCGATAAAGCCTCCTTTCCTTTAATAGGACATCGATGCCATCCATACTCCGCTCTCTCATGGGGCGATTCTAACATTTTTAGTATAATAACCGGATGTTACCCACATATAGGCCTCATAAAAGAAAGAGGCGGAAGAAAATTGGATTTCGCGCCAGGATGTCAACGCCGGGAGGCAGGGCCGTTCTCAAGCGACGACGGGCCAAGGGCCGCCACATTTTGATCAAGGCCTGATGCCGTCGCGGTACGGCTTTGGACCTTCGGCCAGGCTCTCCTCCCGTCGTGATTTCAAGCGAGTGTTCGAGCATGGTCGACGGATCTTTGGCCGCAACGCGGTCCTCTGGTTCCATGATTCCCAAGAACAACGCCAGGTGCGTTTCGGGCTTTCGGTCAGCTCCAAGGTCGGCGCCGCGGTGCGGCGCAGCCGGCTTAAGCGCCTGGCGCGAGAGGCTTTCCGCATGAACCGCGCCAAGCTGCGGCCCGGACGGGATATCGTCGTGCAGTTGAAACCCGGCTGCGGCTGGAAGGCGATGAAGGACGCCGAGGACGATTTCCTGGAGCTTTGCCGAAGAGCCGGTCTGCTCGAAGAGTGATGAAACTGGTGATGAAGGTCGTTATCTCAACCTATCAGGTTATCTTCCGCCCTTTGCTGCCCCATTCCTGCCGTTTTTATCCCAGCTGCTCGGATTATGCTCTCCAGGCCTTGAGCGTTCACGACTTCTGGCCCGGCATGACCTTGTCCCTCCGCCGCGTGCTGCGATGCCATCCCTGGAACGACGGTGGATTTGATCCGGTGAAATCGATTTATGGATAGGAACCTTCTTCTCGCCATTGTCCTTTCAGTAGGAGTCTACGCGGCCTGGTTCGGCTTGGTGGAGAGGCGCGTCGCGCGCGCCCCGGCCTCGCAAGCGTCCACCCTCGAGTCTCCCGGGGCGCCTCAAGCCGCGCCGCAGTCTCGGCCGCCTAGCGCGCCTGTCGATCAGCCGGAACAAAAGCCGAAAGATTCTCCCGAGGACCGGGAGGAGCTCGCGAAGCGCTCGAGCAAGATCACCCTGGGCTCGGCGCAAGCCTTGGTCATGGCGCAAGGAGCCGCGCTGATCAGCTGGACCGAACAGGCCCCTCTCGGCGACGTGGAGCTGGTCGAGGAGCCAAGACCTGGGTTTCTTGCCACGTGGACCGACATCAGATTCACTCAAGAGACCAAGAATCCCAACCGCTTCTGGGCGCGACGCTCCGATGGTCTGAAGATGATCAAAGAGTTTCGGCCGGGAGTCGGAGAGGCTCTTCCCACGCTTTCCATCACCCTGGTCAACGAGGGCGCCCGCGTCGCGGAATCCGCCGATTGGTCGCTCTCTCTGGGTCCCGGCTTGGGCACCATCGCAAGCGAGCGGCAAGAAAACCGCAAGGTTTGGCGGCAACTCGCCTTACGCAAGGGGGAAAAGGGGCTTGCCGGGAAGATCGAGGTGCTCCAGCCGGGAAAGGCCCCGGGCGACTACCGCTGGGCCGGCATAGACAACCGCTATTTCCTCGCCGCTCTTTTGCCTCCCGAGGGCTTTTCCCTCTGGGCCGGCCAAGCCTCCGGGCCTCCGATGATCGAGCTCAAGCCCGCCGGACCGCCTCTCCAGCCGGGCCGTTCCATCAGCTGGGATATCCCGTTCTACATCGGGCCCAAGGGCCATAGCTGGCTCAAACATTACGAATTGGGCCTGGAGCGATCCATCGATTTCGGCTATTTCTCGCAACTCGGCCGATTCATCATGAATGTTCTTACCGCGATCCATCGCTGGACCGGCAACTGGGGTTGGTCGATCATCCTCCTAACCCTCCTGCTTCAAATCGGCCTTTTCCCGCTGACCTACAAGAGCCTCAAGGCCATGTCCGCCATGAAAAAGCTGCAGCCGGAACTCGCTCGCCTGCAGCAGCGTTACGCCAACGACAAGGAAAAATACCAGCGAGAGATGATGGAGCTCTACCGCAAGAGCGGCGCCAATCCCTTGGGAGGCTGCCTCCCTCTCTTGCTCCAACTTCCGATTTTTTATGCGCTCTACAACGCGCTTCGCAACGCATGGGAGCTTCACGGCGCCAGTTGGGTACTTTGGATCAGGGATCTATCCGCCAAGGACCCTTACTATGTGCTGCCCCTGATCATGGGCGCCATCATGTTCTTTCAGAACAAGATGAACCCTCCCTCGACCGACCCTGCCCAGGCTCAGATCATGACTTGGATGCCGGTGATATTCACCTTCATGTTTCTGAACTTCCCGTCGGGACTGGTCCTTTACTGGCTCACCAACAGCCTATTGAGCGCGTTGCAGCAGATGGCGTTGAAAAACAGATTGAGCGCGTAGGAGGGGATCATGGAAGGCAGTGAAAGCGAAGGCAGGACCGTCGCCGAGGCCGTCGAGGGCGCGCTCAAGAAGCTCAATCTGAGGCGGGATCAAGTGGAGGTGCAGATCATCCAGGAGGCTGCCCCGGGATTCATGGGTTTTGGCGCCAAACCGGCGCGAGTACGGGTCTTCGAGAAGCGGTGGGGACAAGGAGCCGACGGCGCGGCTGCTCCCGCCCCGGAACCGGCCGGCGACAAACCCCGGCGTGAGACCGCGCCTGCCAAGCCCCAGGCGGCGGCGCGACCCCGTGAACAGCCGGTCCGCCAAAAGAACCCGCCCGTGGCCAAGCCCGCGGAAAGAGCCGAGGACGAGCCGGCCAGGCCGGCGGACACTCAGGCCGCCTGCGCCGCGGCCGTGGAGACTTTGCGGGAGATCCTCGCCTTGATGGAGATATCCGCCTCGGACCTTCCGGCCTCCTGGGACGGGCAACAGGAGCGGGTCAAGATCAAGGTGGACGCGCCCGACGCCGACCGCCTCATAGGATCGGAAGGACGCGTATTGGAGGCGCTCCAGTTTCTTCTTACCTTGCTGGTCCACAGGAAACTCGGCTACCCCGTCGCTGTCCAAGTCGACGCAATGGGACACTGGGAGAAGCAGGAGTCGGAGATCCTCTCGCAAGTCCAACGCGCGATCGACGAAGCCAAGCGCAGCGGCAAGCCCTATAGGCTCAATCCGATGGAGCCCGCCATGCGGCGCCTGGTCCATCGGACCTTGGCCGAACATCCCGAGGTCGAAACGGCCTCGGAAGGCGAGGGGCAATGGCGCAAGGTCGTCATCAGGCCCAGGAAGCGCTGACCGCTCCATGGCCCCTCCCGGCGGCAACGAAACCATCGCCGCCATCGCCACCCCCTTTGGCAGGGGAGCTCTCGGCGTCATCCGGTTGAGCGGATCCGAGGCCGCGGTGTTGGCGGCGCGACTGCTCAGGTTGCCTTCCAAGGACTCTTTCGAACCCCGGAAATCGTTGCTTGGCCGCGCCTATGGCGAGACGGAGATCGACCAGGTTGTGGCGGTTTTCTATCCCGGTCCCGGCAGCGCGACCGGCGAGGATCTAGTCGAGATCACCTGTCACGGTTCGACGTATATACTTGAGCTCCTCATGCAAAATCTATTGGCCTTCGGAGCCAGGGCCGCGGCTCCCGGCGAATTCACCCAGAGAGCCTTCCTCAACGGCAAGATGGACCTGGCACAGGCGGAAGCCGTAGCCGCCTTGATCGGCGCCCGCACCGAGCAGGCTCATCGCTCGGCCCTGAATCAGCTCGAGGGCGAGTGTTCCCGCCGAGTGCGGGCGGCGCGACAGGACATCATCGAGCTTCTCGTGAGGATCGAGGCCAATCTGGATCATCCCGAGGAGGACATTCCAAGCCTGACGCAAGCGGAGGCCTGTTCCGCCCTCGGACGCTCGTCCCAATCTCTCGCCCGCTGGCTCGGCTCATGGGACCAGGGTAGGATCATGAGAGAGGGCGCCCGAGTCTGCATCGTCGGCCGCCCCAACGCCGGTAAATCCAGCCTGCTCAACGCCCTTCTCGGCTTTGACCGCGCCATCGTCTGCGCCTCGCCCGGGACGACGCGAGACACCGTGGAAGAGCCCGCGCGATTGGGCCGCCTGCCATCGGTGCTCATCGACACGGCGGGCCTGCGAGAGCGCTGCGCCGATGAGGCCGAACGCGAAGGGATGTCCCGGACCGAAAGGGCCCTCGACGGCTCGGATATCGCCTTGCTGGTGATCGACGGGTCGAGGCCGATAGAACCGGCGGACCGAGCCGTGCATGAGCGGGTGCTGGCGCACGCCGGCCGCAGGCCCGTGATCTCGGTGCTGAACAAAGCCGATCTGGCGTGTCGCGTCGCGCCGGCGAACGGGGATTTGCGCATCTCGGCGCGCAGCGGCGAGGGCATCGATCGGCTCATAGAGGAGATCAGCCGACGGCTTTCTCCATCCGGCCATTGCGCCGAGGATGAAACCATGGCGATCAGCTCTCTGCGCCACTTCGAATGCCTGCGGGATGCGCACGCGGAGCTGGTCCAGGCCGAGGAGGCGGTAAGGCTCTTCCCGCTCCAGTGGGAGGATAAAGCGGCCTCCCATCTTCGGCGCGCCTCCCGATGCTTGGGGGAGATCATAGGGGAGGGCGCCCCCGACGAGGTGCTGCGGACGATCTTTTCGCGGTTCTGCGTAGGCAAGTGAGACGACAATGGCAAAGAAGAAAGCGGTGAAAACCAAGCTCAGGAAAGGGACGCGAAAGACGCCCGTCATCGAGATCGCTCCCGAAGAGCAGATCGTCGGGGCGATCTTCCTGGGAAAGGTCACGGAGTTCGATGCCCGACGCTGCCTCATCCGCGTCGAGCTCGAAGATGGGCTGGCCAACGGCGACACCATCCGGATCAAGGGCCATATCACCGATCTGACTCAAAAGGTCGAGCGGCTGCAGATCAAAGGGCAAAAGACCCAAAGCGCCTCGGCCGGTGAGACGGTCGATGTGCAGGTCGCGCACAGGAGCCGCGTCGGCGACGCGGTCTACAAGCTTTGATCCCAGGTCTCTCCATCAGTCGTCCCGGCGCGGTGCTCGCGCTGCTGCTGGCCGTCAATCTGCTGAATTATCTCGATCGCCAGGTTCTCTATTCCCTTCTGCCGCTCATTCAAACCGACCTATTCCTCACCGACGCTCAGGCCGGGAAACTGGCCTCGGCTTTCATGATCGTCTACATGTTCGCCGCTCCACCCATCGGTTATTGGGCCGATCGCGGCAGCCGCAGACTATGGATCGCCATGGGCATAGCGCTATGGAGCCTGGCCACGGCCGCCTCCGGGCTGGCGCCCGGATACCGGAGCCTCTTCGCGGCCCGGGCCGCGGTGGGCATCGGAGAATCCTGCTACGGGGCCATCTCGCCATCGTTCATCGCCGAACACTTCCCGGCCTCGAAGAGGGGCTCCGTTCTCGCCGTTTTTTCCATGGCCATCCCGGTCGGCAGCGCCCTAGGCTATATCGCGGGAGGAAGCCTGGGAGAGCACTGGGGATGGCGCAATGCGTTCTTCCTCGTGAGCCTGCCCGGTCTCGCTCTCGCCTTGCTCTCTTTGGCGCTGTCCGAACCCCGCTCGAGGGCCCTGTCCGAGCCTCAGCCCGGGCCCGGCGCCTATCTCGATCTCTTTTCCGTGCCCAGCTTCCTGATCGTCACCTTGGCCGGAGCGGCGATGACATTCGCCCTTGGAGGGTTCGCGGTCTGGATGCCGAGTTTTTTCCACCGGGAGTGGGGCTGGGGGGTGGGGCGAGCAGGGATGGTGTTCGGCGCCATTACCGTGGCTTCAGGGATCGCGGGCAGCCTGGCCGGAGGCTGGCTTGCCGATTGGGCGCTGAAGTTCACCCGCAAGGCCTATTTCCTCGTCTCCGGGCTCGGCCTATTCATCGGCCTTCCACTGGCGGTCGCGGCGGTGCTTTGCCCCGCTCCCAGCGTCTCCTTGGGCCTGCTCTTCGGGGCCGAGTTCTTCCTGTTCCTCAATATGGGTCCTCTCAACGCGATCATCGTTTCGGTGACCAAGCCCTCATGCAGGTCCATGGCCTTCGCCGCCAATATTTTCGTCATCCATGCTCTGGGCGATGCGATATCCCCGGCGATCATCGGGGAACTTTCGGATCATTTCGGGCTCAAGATCGCCTTGCTGATGGCCAGCTCGACTTTGGGAGCGGCCGCCGGCTTGTGCTTCTGGGGCACCAGACATTACGAACGGGACGCCAGCTATGCATAATATCGCGCTCCTATGCCGCGACTTTCTCAGCTCTCCGCGCGAGGCAGCCGAACGTTGCCGGCGCCCCGAGTCTTTTCGCGCCTCGTTGATGATCTACGCGGCCTTCGTCGTCTGCTATGCCCTTTTCTTTTGGCTTAAGCCGTGGGATTTCCCGGAGGTCAATGCCCCATGGCCGCAGCAAGAACTGGGGCTGCTGTTCTGGCTCAAGGTCTTGCTCTGGCAGCCCGCGCTCGAGGGCGCGTGGATCGCCCTTCTGTTGGGCCTTATCAGCTGGTTCGGCGCGGGCTCGATGGCCTTCCGGCTTCTGACCGCAGTCGCCTGGGCGGCGGGCCCTATCATGCTGATGGCATATCATCACTCCGGAGCCCTGTCTCGACCGGCATTCGCCGCCGGCTCGGTCCTCGCCTTCGGGGCATTCATACCGCTCTGGCGAAAGGTCGAGACACGGGATTGGATTTCGGTTACGGCCTTCATGTTAGGCCTCAACGTGATAGGATTGGCCGGACTCATCCCCATGGCCCTGGCCATCTGGCTTCGCCATGAGCTTTTGTTCAAGATCGCCCAATTCGTCAGCGCGTTCTGGATGCTGGGCGCTGGCGCGGCCGGGCTCAAGGCGCTGTCCGGGCTGCGGCTGCCTCGCGTTTTCATGGCCATCATGCTATCCGTGGTGTTTCAAGTCACCCTGGCCTTCTCCCTTTACCTGGTCGGCCTCGTGCCCAAGGACGTGCTCAAGGCCCTGCTTTACCCATGACCCTCGTCCCGCAAGACTACGACGTGATCGTGGTCGGCGCCGGGCACTCCGGCATCGAGGCTGCTTTGGCCTGCGCGCGCATGGGCTGCCGCACGCTCCTGCTCACCCAAAACCTGGATACGGTCGGGGCGATGTCCTGCAATCCTTCCATAGGCGGCGTCGCTAAGGGCCAGATCGTTCGCGAGATCGACGCCCTCGGCGGGGAGATGGGCCGGACGGCGGACAAATCAGGCCTTCACTTCGTCAGGCTCAACACCAGCAAAGGCCCAGCCGTTCACTCGCCCCGCGCGCAATGCGACAAGAAACTTTATCAGTTCACGATGAAGGAAACGCTTGAGGAACAGCCTGGCCTCGAGCTTCGGCAGGATGAGGCCGCTCGTCTATGGACCGAGGGAAGCCGGCTCAAGGGGGTCGAGACCAAGAGGGGAGGCCGTTACGCCGCCAAATCCGTGATCCTGACCACCGGCACATTTCTCAACGGACTGGCGCATCTAGGGCTGCAAAGCTTCCCCTCCGGACGCGCCGGAGACGCGCCGGCCACTCGCCTTTCGGCAAGCCTCGCCGATCTCGGCTTCGAGCTCGGCCGGCTCAAAACGGGCACGCCCATGCGCCTGCACGCGCGCTCGATCGATTTCTCGAAATGCCAGCGCCAGGACAGCGATGATCCACCCGCGCCGTTTTCCCATTCGCACGGCCGATTGAACAACCGGCTCCTGCCCTGCTTTATCACCTACACCAACACAGCCACGCACGAGGTGATACGCGGCAGCCTCGACCGGTCGCCCCTTTATTCCGGAAGGATAACCTCCATAGGGCCGCGCTACTGCCCCTCGGTCGAGGATAAGGTGGTCAAGTTCCCTCACAAGGAACGGCATCAGATTTTTCTTGAACCGGAGGGTTATCATACGCGCGAGATCTACGTCAACGGGCTTTCCACCAGCCTGCCCGAGGACGCTCAGATCGACTTGGTACGGACCGTGCCGGGCCTGGAGCAGGCGGAGATCATGCGCTTCGGCTACGCCATCGAGTACGACTATTGCCCTCCGCTCCAGCTCAAGAGGACCCTCGAAACGAAGGCGGTCGATGGCCTGTACTTCGCGGGCCAGATCAATGGAACCACGGGATATGAGGAGGCGGCCGCGCAAGGCCTGATCGCGGGAATCAACGCGGCGCTCAAGATCCAAGGCCGCGAGCCCTTCGTCCTGGCCAGGGACGAGGCTTACATCGGCGTGCTCATCGACGATCTCGTCACCAAGGGGGTGGACGAGCCCTATAGGATGTTCACGGCGCGCGCGGAATTCCGCCTTTGCCTGAGAGCCGACAATGCCGACCTCCGCTTGATGGCCAAAGGACGCGATCTAGGACTTATCCCCGAGCCCCTGTTCCAGCGCTTCGACCGATATAGGGAAGCCGTCGAAAGGGATGCGGAGTTTCCCGATGACGAGCTCTTCCCGTGGTCCATGGACAAGGTCCGGGCCGAGCGCGAGATACTCCGTCATTACGCCGGCTATCTCAGCCGAGAGAGACAGGAGGCCGAAAGGCTGGCGCGGCTGGAGCACGTGCCCATCCCGGAGGACTTCGATTACTCGTCCGTCCCATCCCTTCCGGCTGAATCGAGGCAGAAGCTCTCCAAGGTGATGCCCCGCACCTTAGGACAGGCGGGACGGATCCCGGGGCTGAGGCCGGCCGACGTCCAGATACTCTGGGTGTATGCCGAAAAGACCCGGCGCGGCCGTGAGTCCTGATCCTTGGCAGCGGCTCGAGGCCGCGGCCGCGGGCTGGGGAGTGGAGTTTGGTCAGTCGCAGAGGACGCAGCTCGAAAAGTACCTCCACCTGGTGCAGGAGCACAATCAAAGGGTCAATCTGACGGCCGAGCGCAGTTGGGAGGGGCTTCTTCTCCGGCACGCCGCCGACGGGCTGGCGGCCGCGGGAGCCCTGAAGCGGCGGATCAAGGTTCCGGCCCCGCGGATCGCGGACGTGGGGTCCGGCGCCGGATTCGTCGGCTTGCCGCTCAAGATAGCCTGGCCGGAAGCCGAGCTCACGCTGGTCGAATCCTCGCTGAGGAGATTCGAGTTCCTTAATCTCGCCTCTCTGGCCCTCGGTCTCAAGGGCTTGAAAGTGCTGCGCAGGAAGGCCGGCGCCGACCGCATCGAGCCTGCCCCCTTCGACGCGGCCATCGAGAGGGCTTTGGCGCCCTTGCCCGCTGCTGTCAAGCTGCTCCTGCCGCTGGTCCGATCGGGCGGTCTGTTCGCGGCGTACCAATCCCAGGCCCCCGAGCGAGACCCGGCCGTGCTCGAGGCAGCCGCGCAGTCGGGGGGGAAATGGCTCGAGACCTGGCCCTATCGCTTGCCCGGGGAAGAGAAGGACCGCTTTCTGGCGCTTTTCGCGAGAGAGGAACGGAGCTTTCCCTAGCCGCCCTTTACTTCCTATAATCCTCTCGCCCCATGCAGCTGCTCAACCGCTATTTCACGCCTTTCGCGTTGCTGCTGATCCTTTCCGCGGTCTATTTCAGCGAGCCTGATCCGCGCGATCTCAAGCTTTCGCTCGGCATCCTGGCCTGCTCGATGATAGTGAACTGGTGGCTGGCGGCAAACGCGTACCGATTAATACACTGGGCCAGGCAGATGAAGGCGCTCCAGGTCTGGCTCAACTTCATATGGGCCGTGCCGCTTTTCTACCTGCTCCAACCGTATTGGGGACCGATGTGGCTGCTCTTCGTCATGGCTCCGGCCACCGCCGCGCTTTATTACGGCCGGGGACATACGCTCTTGACGGCCTTGGTCTCATCGGGCACCATGCTCGCCATCTATTACGACAGAGGCGTCTTTTCTCATGGACCCGCGGGAGGCATGGCCTTCGTCCATGCCTGTTTCATCATCGTCTTTTCGCTCTTCGTCTACAGCCTCGCCCAGACCGCCCTCCGACTCAGGGACGCCGCGCTCAGATAGCCTTCGGCCCCCATACCCATTGTTGCGCGCGGATGCCTTGCTTTATTCATTGTTTACGCTACACTATGGCGATTCCGATGGACATATTGACGCGAGTCCGAATGCTGATTTGGGCCCTCGTGCTTTCGCTCTGGGCCGTGATGGTCTATCAGTACCTGGGCGAGGATGAGGGGCCCGGCCTAAGACAGCTTCAGCTTCCTTTAGATAAAGGGAAGCCGGTCATCACGCATCCCTGGAGCTCCGGGCCGCCCATCCCGGCCCGGCTGACGCAGGAGCCCTTCAAGCCGCTTTCTCCCGCGGCTTCATCGCTACGCTATGTGAAGGCGCCGTTGCCCTCGCAGAGCCCCGAGGCCGGCCGCGGATTCCGGATAGGCCAGCCGAACCATCAAGCGCCTCCCCGCCAGGACTTGAACGTCCCCGCGGGTTTCGTGCGACGCAGCAGCCGGCATTTCGACGTCTACTCCGAGGGCTATCCCGCATCCGAGGACCTTCTCGGAATGCTCGAAAAACTTCATGGCAACCTCATGCTGGATCTGGCTCCATTCTCGCCATGGGCCAGGGCCGAAAAGGTGACCATCTTCCTGTTCCGCAACCAGGATACCTATCGGAGAGTGACCGGCCGTCCCGCATGGTCGGGCGGAGCGAGCCTCGTGCCCAAGAGGAAGGTCTACGTCTACGAGAGCGAGGAGCTCGTCGGAATTCTGGCCCACGAGCTCTGCCACATCTATTATGACGGCTTCTTCCTTGGAGGCCACTCGAACCCGCTGTGGCTCAGCGAAGGGATGGCCACCCTGGTCCAGGTCGAACGCGGCCTGGCCGCGCCGAACTGGCTTCGCGAGAACTTGGCGCTGCTTGAAAAGGGCAAGGGCTACTCGATCGAGAATCTTGTCTCAGTCAGGACCACCGCGCGCGCGCGCGACGAGGAAGTCCGCCTTTGGTACGCTCAAACCTATAGCACCGTGCGGTTCCTTCTTCGGGCCCAATACCGATCGAATTTCTACAAGTTCTCTTCCTACCTCCGCCAGGGCAAGGAGCCACCCGAGGCCCTGTATCGCGCCTACGGAATGCCGTTCGTCAAACTGAAAGCGCTTGAATACGCCTGGCGTTACGACCTGACCAGCAACTCCGTGACGCGCTTGGCCAACGCCGAGTAGCCTCCCTCGGCCGCTCGCGACGCCTTAGAAATATTATTTTGCCCGGCCCCCTTGACAAGATTCTCTCCATCCTCTATACTCCTGATCCCTTGGTGGGAAATTGTGGGAGAAAAGGAGATAGAGTGGCAAAAAGTGGGAACCTTGTTGATCGGGCGATACGAATACTCGATCGACTCCAAGAATCGCCTGCCCGTTCCTCCGCGCTTCCGCGACGCTCTCGCGCAAGAGAAGGCGCGCGCGCTCTATCTCACGAGCGGCATGGAGGGCTGTCTCTATCTGTTTCTCCCTTCGCAGTGGCGTCAGCTCCTAGCCAATGGCTTGAAAGCCTTCAGCTTGCCCAACAAAGAGCACGAGCGGGCCTTCAAGCGGAAATTCTTCTCGGAAGCCACCGATGTCGAGCCGGACGCCGCCGGACGCATCCTGGTCCCTCATTATCTCAAGGCGCACGCCGGGCTTCGAGCCAAGGTCCTGGTCCAAGGAGCCGGCTCGCGCGCCGAGATCTGGGACGAGACGCGTTGGACGGCCTATCACCGCGCGAAGGTTCTTCCCGCGTACCGGACGGTCAGCAGGAGCCTTGAAATTTGAGACAGACTTCGATCTTGGATTCGCTGGGGAGCTCCCTCGCTGAGATGGAGGGGGATATCCAGCACCAGCCGGTCCTCCTCGCGGAGGTGTTGGACCTGCTGATTACCGACCAGGAGGGACTCTACCTGGACGCCACGCTAGGCCTGGGTGGGCACTCCGAGTCAATCCTCCGCGCCATCTCCCCCAAGGGCCGGCTGCTCGGCCTCGACATGGATCTGGAGGCCATCGCCATATCCGAGCGGAGGCTGAAGGCGCAAAGCGAACGTTTCTCCGCCTTCCGCGCCAATTTCCGCTCTGTGGCGCAAGTGCTTGAGGAGAGGCGATTCTTCCCTCTTTCGGGAGCGCTCTTCGACCTGGGGGTCAGCTCGCTCCACTTCGAAAAGGCTGAGCGAGGGTTCAGCTTTTCCCGCGAGGGGCCTCTGGACATGCGGCTATCGCCCGACAATCCGCTGACGGCCGACACCATCGTCAATCGCTGGCCGGAGGAGCAACTGGCGCTCCTGATCAAGGAGTTCGGCGAGGATCCCGCCGCGCGGCGCATCGCCAAGGGGATCGCCGACCGGAGGCGCAAGAGGCCGTTTGCTTCGACCGTCGATCTGGCCTCCTTCATCGCCTCCATTCTTCCCAGAGCGGCGGGCATCCATCCGGCCACGCGGACATTCATGGCCTTGCGCATCGCGGTCAATGCGGAGCTCGAGAACCTGACTCGCGGACTCGAGGGCATATTGCCCTTTCTCAAGATCGGAGGGCGGCTGGCGGTGATCAGCTTTCACTCTTTGGAGGATCGAATCGTCAAAAGGCTCTTTGCCTCTTTCGTGACCCACGGCCACTGCAAGGTAGTAGAAAAGGCCGCGGGGGGAATCCGGCCCTCGGAGCAGGAGTTGGAAATCAACCCTCGAGCCAGGAGCGCAAGGCTGAGGGTGGTGGAGAAACTGAGATGAAAATCCATGGCTTGTTGAGAGGTTCCAGCAGCGGTCTCGCATCCATCATCCAGTTGGACACCACGATAGGCTTCTTGGTGGATCGGCGTCAGGTGATCGACGTATCACCCATGGCCTCTTCCAAGGCGGGCTACATTTGGAAGCGGGTCTTCCTCCGGGGCAAAAGGCCGAAATGACCCTCACGCGCAATTTGGCGGGCGCCTACTCGGCGCGGGGCGCCCGCCATCCTGCGCGGCGCGTGCCTGGGTCCTAGCGGCCTGGCATGGCGCGAGATAAAGTATAATGGGTCGCACATGGCGGGAATTTTCATGAGACGGCGCGTCATCAAGATCGTCGCAATCTCGTCGTGGCTGTTCCTGCTGGCCTGGCAGCATATTCAGGCCACTCGGCTAGGCTATGAGGTCGAACGCTCGCGCCGACAGCTCCAGGGTCTGCGCAGCCGGACCGGAGGCCTCAAGATGCAACTGGAAAGCACTTTGTCCCCTGCCCAACTCGCCCAGGAAGCGCGTACCCGGCATGGCATGTCGCCCGCAAGCCCCCAATTCATGCGAATCCTGGATGGGTCCGAGGGTTCTCGCTCACAGCATCCCCTGGCGCGCCAAGGAATGTGGTTTTTAGGCCGATGGTTCCCCAAGACTTGGCGGGTGCAGACCACCTGAGGCCGAGCCGAACGGGATGGACCTCCGCCGCCGCCTAGCCCTCGCCGCGTCCGCCTGCCTCTTGCCGTTGTTGCCTCTCACCATGCGTCTGGGCAGACTGCAGATCATGGAACATCCCGACTGGAATTCCAAGGCCGCCTCGGAACTTGACCGAAGCTCGCAAGAAGTCGCGCTGCGGGCCGAGATCCTGGATCGGGAAGGGAAGGTCCTCGCCCAGTCCGCGCCGATGTGGCGCTGTTTCATCGACAAGAGGATGGTCCGGGACGTCAATGGCCTGGCGGCGCGCTTGTCGCCCTATTTGGGAATGCCCGCCGCCGAAATTGCCAGGCAGGTCAATGCGGCAAGGCGCATCGCTACCTTGAAAACCAGGCTCGATTATGAGCGCATGACCGCCCTGAACCAGGCTCGCATCGAAGGCGTGGGCGTGATCGCCGGCCAGGAGCGATTCTATCCCAATGGGGATCTCGGGCGAGGAATATTGGGCGAAGTCTCCAGCGAGGGAAAGGGCCTGGCGGGCTTGGAGCTGGCTCTCGAGCAGAAATTGGCGGGACGTAGCCGAAAATTCCGCGTGATCCGCGACGGCGCCGGCAAGTCGATCTACAAGAGCGCCGAAGAGGAAGGAGAGGCTCCCGAGCCGGTCGTCTTGACCATCGATCGGAACGTCCAATACTACGCCGAGGAAATCCTCGGGGAGACGGCGAGGCAATCATCGATGAAGCGGGGAATGATCCTTGTTCAAGACCCCTCTAACGGCGAGATACTCGCCATGGCGGCCTATCCGTCCAATTCCCTGCATAACCCCATAGTCCAAGACAGCTTTGAGCCCGGCTCGACGTTCAA
>JACQPG010000062.1 GCA_016207665.1 Elusimicrobiota bacterium
CCTTGTCATTGCTACGCATACTACACTATGCGTAGTAGTATTGCAAGCTAAAAGTGACCTTGCGAAAAGCGGGGATGGGGGCTGGGGACGCGGTTACGTCGGTGGGAGGTTGCGAAAAATCTGATTATTCTTCAGGGCTGCTGTCAGGCGCGGACGGCGTCCAGGCGAGTAAGAAGCGTCGTTTTTTATTACAATAAATCCATGATCGCCGATCCCACCGCCCCGCCGATCGAATCCCGGGTCGACCGCTTGGGCGAGGAGTATAAAGAAAACATCCGCCATCATCAGTCCCTCATCGACGATCTTCGGGGCAAGCTCGATAAGATCGCTCAGGGTGGTCCCGAGAAGGCGGTGTCGCTGCATCGCAGCCGCGGCAAGCTGACGGCGCGCGAGCGAATACAAAGGTTGATCGATCCCGGGTCCCGTTTCCTCGAGCTTTCGGCCATGGCGGCCTACGGGCTTTACGACAACGAGGTTCCCTCGGCCGGCCTGGTCTCGGGCCTGGGAGTGGTCAGTGGAAAGCTCTGCCTGATCGCGGCCAATGACGCCACGATCAAGGGCGGGACTTATTACGCCGAGACCATCCGGAAGCATCTGCGCGCGCAGGAGATCGCCCTCGAGAACCGGCTTCCCGCGATCTATCTGGTGGACTCGGGAGGGGTGTTCCTGCCCAAGCAGGCGGAGGTGTTCCCGGACAAGGAGCATTTCGGCCGCATCTTCTACAACCAAGCCTTGATGTCCTCCTTGGGCATACCGCAGATCTCGGTGGTGATGGGCATGTGCACCGCCGGAGGGGCCTATGTGCCGGCCATGTCGGATGAGTGCGTGATCGTGCGCAATCAGGGCACCATCTATCTGGGCGGGCCGCCCTTGGTCAAGGCCGCCACCGGCGAGGAGTCCTCGGCCGAGGAGCTGGGCGGGGGGGACATGCATTGCCGGCTCTCCGGCGTCACCGACCACCTGGCCGACAATGACGAGCATGCCCTGGACATCTGCCGCTCCATCGTCGATCATCTGCCGGACTCGTTCAAATTCCGCCCGGCCGAGGGCTACGAGGAGCCGCTCTATCCCGCCGACGAGCTCTACGGCATCGTGCATCGCGACCTGCGCCGGCCTTGCGACGTGCGCGAGGTGGTCGCGCGCCTGGTCGACGGAAGCCGCTTTCACGAGTTCAAGGCACTCTACGGCACGACCCTGACCTGCGGTTTCGCCAGGATCATGGGCCGCTTGGTCGGCATACTGGGCAACCGCGGCATATTGTTCTCGGAATCGGCCTTGAAGGGAGCCCATTTCATCGAGCTTTGCGCCCAGCGCCGCCTGCCCATCGTTTTCTTGCAGAACATCACGGGCTTCATGGTGGGCCGCGATTACGAGCAGGCCGGCATCATCAAGCACGGGGCCAAGCTTGTGCAGGCCGTGGCCACCGCGCCGGTTCCCAAGATCACGGTGATCATCGGCTCCTCCAACGGGGCCGGCAATTACGCCATGTGCGGCCGGGCCTACTCCCCGAGATTCCTCTTCACCTGGCCCAACTCCCGCGTCTCTGTGATGGGGGCCGAGCAGGCCTCGCAGGTGATGGTGACCATCAAGCAGGAGCAGCTCAAGAGGCATGGCAAGAGCCTCTCCGCCGAGGAAGCGGAGGCGATCGCCGCCCCCATACGGGCGCAATACGAAAGCGAGGGGCACCCTTACTACGGCACGGCCAGGCTCTGGGACGACGGCATCATAGAGCCGGCCCAGACCCGGCAGGTGCTGGGACTGTGCTTGGCGGCCGCCTGCGACGGCCCGGGCAAGGACGCGCCGGAGCCGCGCTATCCGGTCTTCAGGATGTGATGGCCAACTACGATCATATCCGCGTGGTCTACGGGAAGGTCTCCGAGGTGGTGCTCAACCGTCCGGAGGTGCGCAACGCCATGAGCGACCGGACCCTCGACGAGATCACCCATGCCTTCCGGAATTTCGCCATGGACGGGGAGCTGCGCGCGGTGTTGGTGCGCGCCGAGGGCAAGGATTTTTGCGCGGGCGCGGACATCGAGTGGATGAAGCGGGCCGGGCGCCTGCCCGCGGAGCAGGGCCGGCGGGACGCGGAAAGGCTGGTGGACATGTGCCAATCGGTCGAGCAATGCCCGGTGCCCGTGATCGCGCGCGTGCACGGCAATATCTACGGCGGCGGGCTGGGGCTGGTGGCGGCCTGCGACATCGTGCTGGCCGAAGCCGGCGCGCGCATGTGCTTTTCCGAGGCCAGGCTGGGCATCATCCCGGCCGTGATCTCGTGCTTCGTCGTGCCCAAAATCGGCGAGTGGGCGGCGCGGCGCTATTATCTGACCGCCGAGGTTTTCGGCATGGACGTCGCCAGGCAGATGGGGCTGGTGCATGAGGCCGCCGCCGAAGTGGAGCTTGAACCTAAGATCACCGCCATCCTGGAAAACATACAGCGCAACGGCCCCAACGCCGTGCGCGAGGCCAAGGCCCTGCTGCGCAAGTTCCCGGGCCTTCCCTTCCAAGAAAGGGTGGAGCTGGTGCTCGACACCCTGGTGCGGCTCCGCGGTTCGCCCGAGGGCCAGGAAGGCTTTTCCGCCTTCCTCGAGAAGCGCAAGCCGGCTTGGATCAAGACCCGGGCATGAGCGCTGCGCCGCGACCCCGTTTCGTCGAGGTCGGGCCGCGCGACGGGCTGCAGAACGAGAAGCGAACCCTGCCACCGGCGGCCAAGATCGCCTTCATCGATGCCCTGTCGCAGGCCGGTTTGGAGGAGATCGAGGCCGGCGCCTTCGTCTCGCCCCAGGCCGTGCCGCAGATGGCGGATTCCTCCGAGGTCTTCGAGGGCATCAAACGCAAGGAGGGTATCCGCTACTCGGCCCTGGTTCCCAACGAGAAAGGCCTCGAGAGGGCGTTGCAGGCCAAGGTCGACAAGATCGCGGTGTTTACCGCGGCCTCGGAGTCCTTCAATCAGCGCAATATCAACGCCAGCGTCGCCCAATCCATAGAGCGCTTCCGTCCGGTGGTGTTGAAGGCCCGGCAAAGCGGGCTGCCCGTGCGGGCTTATGTATCGACGGCTTTCCATTGTCCTTACGAGGGACGCATCGGCCCCGAGAAGGTGATGGCCGTGGTCGGCGACCTGCTGGAGATGGGGGTCGATGAATTGTCGATCGGAGACACCATAGGCAGGGCTTCTCCCGTGGATGTGCGGCGGCTTTTGGACGCCTTGCTGCCCGTCTTGCCGCTCGAGCGGGTCTTTCTCCATTTCCATGATACCTACGGCATGGCCGTGGCCAACGCCTTGACGGCCTGGCAGGAGTACAAGGTGCCGGGCTTCGATTCCTCGGCCGGGGGATTGGGGGGCTGCCCTTATGCCCCCGGGGCCTCGGGGAACGTGGCCACCGAGGACCTGGCCTTCGCCTTCTCCGCATGCGGGGCCGAGACCGGCCTGGACCTGGACAATATCCGGGCGGCCGCGGCCTGTCTCGAGACTCATCTCGGAAGGCCCATGGCTTCCCATCTCGGACGCGTCGGTCCCATCCGTTCTTAGGTCTTTTGACGGCTTCTTTCTTCCCCGACGGGCCCGAGAGGCTCGAATCGAAAACTCCTAGACTGGGCCCATGAAAACACGATTGCTTTCCGCCCTCGTCGCGCTGTCCCTCGTCCAGGCCCTAGCCGCCCAGCCGCCGGCCGTTTTCACTTTTCTGACCTTCAACGACACCTATGAGCTCGAGCCTCAGGATGGCAAAGGGGGCATGGCCGAGATGGCGACCGTGCTCAAGGCCGAGAGGGCCAAGGCGCGCAATCACCTGACCACGGTCAACGGCGACTTCATCTCGCCCTCGATGATGTCCTCGTTCTTCAAGGGAGCGCAGATGGTCGATCTCTTCGACGAGATCGGAGTCGACGTGGTGGTGCTCGGCAATCACGAGTTCGACCTGGGCTGGGACGCGTTGGCCGACCGGGTCGCTCAGTCCCGGTTCCGCTGGCTGGGCACCAACACGAGCTTCAGCGAGGGGCGCTTTTCCCGGATCGAGAAATCGATGTCCGTCACGGCCGACGGCGTGACCGTGGGCCTGATCGGCCTGGTAGTCACTTCGGTGGAAGGAGCCGGCGCCTCCGGCGGCCCGGCGGTTTTTAATAATCCCCTTGCCATCGCCAAGGCCGCGGTCCGGGAGCTGCGCCAGGCCGGAGCCGACACGGTGGTGGCTTTGACCCATCTCGGCATCAGGGAGGATTGCCAGATCGCCAAGGAAGTGCCGGAGATCTCGTTGATGCTGGGCGGGCATGATCACGAGCCCATGGCCGCCTTCGGCTCGGACGACGTGGCGGCCTGCGTGTCCGCCGCCCGGGCCAAGTCCGCGGCGCCTCAGGGAGACGGCACTCTCATACTCAAGTCCGGGATGAACTCAGAGCTGCTCGGCGTGGTCGACCTGTCGGTGAGCAAGCGGGAGGCCGGCCCGGCCAAGACCTCGGTGTCCTGGCGCTGGGCGCCCGTGGAGAAGGTGGTGCCGGACGCGGCGGCGGCGGCCAAGGTCAGCCACTATACCTCCCAGCTCGACCAGAAGCTCTCGAAACCTATCGGCAAGACGCTCACGCGGCTGGACAGCCGCAAGGAGCTGATCCGCTCGGAGGAGACGGCCACCGGCAATCTTATCGCCGACGCCTTGCGGGAGAGCCTGCGGGCCGACGCTTCCATCGTCAACGGCGGCGGCATACGGGCCAACAAGGTGCATGAGCCGGGCGCGGTTTTGACTCGCAAGGATATCATCGCCGAGCTGCCCTTTCCCAACACCGCGGTGCTGCTCGAGCTCAGAGGCCAGCATCTGTTGGAGGCGCTCGAGGCCGGGCTTTCCCGCGTCGAAAGCAAGGGAGGGAGCTTCCCCCATGTCTCGGGTTTGAAGATCATCTACGACGTCTCCCAGCCCCCGGGCCGCCGCGTGGTATCGGCCGAGATCAACGGCCGGCCCATCAGCCCCATGGCTTTCTATCGCATCGCCACCATCGATTATCTGGCCAAGGGCAACGGTGGTTATGGCCCTTTCAGGCAGGGCCGCTTCTTGATCAGCCCTGAGGAAGGCGGGCTGTTCTCGACCGTGGTCGCCGATTATATCGAGGCCAAGGGCGATATCTCCCCGCGGGTCGAAGGCCGGGTCAAACCTGCGACTCCCTAGCCGATCTCGCCGGCAGGCCCAGATTGCTATACTTTCAAGGATGTTCGTCCGCGCCCGTGGTGAAATGGATATCATGGAAGCCTCCGAAGCTTCAGGTCCAGGTTCGATTCCTGGCGGGCGCAAATTTCCAGTGTCGAGGGCACGGATCGAGCGCGTGACCAGGGTTCTGCTCTTTAGCCTGTTATTGACCCCGCTTCAGGCATGGGCGGACGCCTGCTATTCACGCGGCCAAGAGCTGCCGATCATCAACGAGCAGGTCCTGGTCTGGAAGCGCGCGACCAAGAACCAGTACAAGTCCAGGGCCCACGTGCTGGGCAAGATCGTGCAGGTCTATCGCGACAGGCAATCTCACAATCATTTCTCCATCTCGCTCGGGCCTCGCCAGGGCGATACCGTGGAGCTGGTGTTCAACAAGGATTTCGGCGTTCTTCCGGAACTGCAAGCCGGCGATGAGGTGGAGGCTTGCGGCGACTATATCACCGCCAACGCGCCCACGAGGCGTTATCCCGCCTCCCCCGATGGAGCGCTGGTTCATTGGCTGCATCGCTCCAACAGCCGGGCGCATGACCATGGATTCATCGTGCTCAAGGGGCGCCGATACGGCGATGCCCCGGTCAGGCGCGATGACGTGGCAGTTCCCCTGGGCGCGTTCGTGGCGCCGCCTTTGTGTCAAAGCCCGGCCGAGGTTTCCTGCTCGGTCAGATAGCATGCCCGGGCTTTATCTCGAGGATCTCAAGCTCGGCGATAGGTTCCAGCACGGCTCGCACACGATCACGGCCGGCGAGATCGTCGAATTCGCCCGTCAGTTCGATCCCCAGGCTTTCCATCTCGACGAAAAGGCGGCCCGCCGCACATTCTTCCGCGGTCTTGTGGCCAGCGGCTGGCACACGGCCTCCATCGGCATGAGATTGTTCGTCCAGGGCTCGTTCCAGCCCGAGGGCGGTTTCATCGGCGTGGCGGTCGACGAGCTGCGCTGGCCGCGGCCCACCCGGCCCGGGGACATCCTGGTGGCGGACTCCGAGATCGTCGAGATATCGCGGTCCGCCTCCCGCAGCGACCGGGGCCGGATCAAGGTGCGCAACACGATCCGCAATCAGCGGGGAGAGGTGGTCGGAAGCCTGGTCGCGACCATGATCATGAAACGCAGGATCTCGGTCCGCTAATCCAGCGCGAGCTTCAGTATCACGTGGGCCAGGGACAATAACAGGGCCGCGCCCATGGCCGGCAACAGGCCCGCGACCTCGAAGCCCGGCACCAACCCCGCCGAGAGCTTGAGCATGGCGGCGTTGATCACCCACCAGAACAGCCCCAGGGTGAGCACGGTGAGCGGCAGCGTCAGTATCTTAAGGAAAAGGCCGAGCGTGGCGTTGACCAATCCCACCACTACCGCCGCGGTGAGCGCCGCCTTGAAGTCGGCGACCTGGAAGCCGGGGACGAGCTGCGCGACGGCGATCATAACCAGCGCGCTCACCAGCCAGGTAGCCAGAAGCCTCACCATGACGGGATTGTAGGATTTTGCCGTCCGGGGCGAAAGCCCTCCATGGGCGATCCGCGGATGGAACTTTTTTTCCGGCTCGTTCGTATCTAAGCCATGAATGATTGGTCGAAGCTTGAAAGGTTATGTCGGAGGGAGTTCGGGGACCCGGTGCGGGAGGCCATGGCGCACGGGGAGTCGGCGCCCGCGCAGTTCGCCTCATGGTCGACTGGGGAATGCCTGCGCCGTTTGCGCATCCGTTTCGGCCTCAATCGCAAGCAACTCGCCGCCGAGGCCGGGGTCTCGGCATCCTTGATCGGCCGGATCGAAAAGGGCGCGGACATGAGGCTGAGCACGCTCAACCGGCTCTACGCGGCCCTTGGTTGCCGCTTGTTGACCCTGCCGGCGGGGGCGCTTTGCGAGCTGGATTGGCGCCAGGCGCGTCTGGACAACGAGGCCATGGACTGGAGGAAGCGGAACGCGCGCCACCTTCAATGGGCCGCTTGCGTTTCCGAGCATTCCACTGCCAACGTTGGCGGCGAAATGAAGGAAAACGCAAATCCCGCCGGTCCGGAACGGGCGGAATGAACGGAGACGCAATGCTCTTGACAGCGCCAGGGGGCGGGGCTAAACTGCGAATGCCATGCGATTCATCGTCGGGCTGGCTCTTATTTTGGCCCCGGCGGCTTCGGCCTTCGTGCCGCGTCACGAGCCGGCGGAGTTGATCGCCTCATGGAAGGCCCATTACGACGTGGAGACGCTCGATGAGATGATCGCGGGGCTCAAGAGCCCCGATCCTTACGATCGCTGGGATATTCTGGCGGCTCTATGGAGCTTGCCGTCGCAGCGGCCTGATTTCGAGGCCCAGCTCCTGCCCCGCCTGCGCCAGGCCTCCGAGATAGGCGCCCGGGACGCCGATATGTCGGTGCGAGCGGCGGCCGGGACGCTGTCCCAGTCGATAGAGCATTGGTCGAATTTCCAGTCGCCCCAGGCTTTGGCGGCGCGGGCCAGCGAAGACCGATCCGAGTCGATTCAAGACGCGGTGAGCGCGATCGTATATGCCTTGTTGTCTCTGTCTCTGACCGCCGCGGCGCTCAGGGGGATTCTCAGTCCCGGCGGACGAAGGCGCAGAGGCTCGAGACGATCTCATCCCAGTCCTTGTCCTTGACCCCGCCTTGGGCGAACTCGGGGCGGCCGCCCGCCGAGCCTCCCCCGGCGGAGGCGAAGGCCTTGGCGATGCGCTCCGCGGAAAAGCCCTTGCCGGGAAGATCCGGCGTGGCGGAGAGCACGAATGAGAGCTTGTCGCCCGAGGGCGAGGCCAGGAACACCAGGCCCGAGCCGAGCTCGGACTTGATCTTGTCCGAAAGGGGCCGCAGTTGCTTGGCCTCGGCGCCCTCGAAGCGCTGGACGCAGAGCTTGACGCCGGACACCTCCAGGGTGCGGCGCCCCGCCTCGGCGGCCGAGGAGAGCTTCTGGGATTTGAGCCGGGCGAGCAGCTCCTTGAGTTCCTTCTCGCGCAGGCGCAGCCTGGACTCATCGCGTTGCGAGGGGGGGGATTCCTCCGCCTTTCCGCCCAGGCGCGTCAGTTCGGCCAGCAGCTCGCGCTGGCGCTCCATGAGCTGGGAGACGGTCTGCTCCTGCTCGGACCGGCGCAGGCGCTCGTAGTCGTCGACGGCCTTTCCTGCCACGGCCTCGATGCGGCGTATCCCCGAGGCGACCGAGGATTCGCGCAATATCTTGAACGAGGCGATGTCCGAGGTGTTGGAGACATGCGTGCCCCCGCAGAGCTCGAGGCTGAAGCGCTCGGAGGGGTCTTTCCAGCCTTTGGGACCTATCAAGACGAAACGAGGGCGTTCGCCGTATTCCTCGCCGAGCAAGGTGACGGCTCCGTACTCCTTGACCTTCTCGATGCTGTCGACCTTGGTCTCGACGGGCTCGGCGCGCTTGATCTCCGAGGCGACCAGGCCCTCCAGCTTCTGGAGCGACTCCGAGTCCAGGCCCTTGGGGTGGGTGAAGTCGAAGCGCAGCTTGTCGGCGCCCACATAGGAGCCGGCCTGGCGCACATGGGCGCCCAGGATGCGGCGCAGGGCCTCATTGAGCAGATGCGTGGCGGTATGATGGGGCTTGATGTAATCGCGGCGCACGGCGTCGACGCGGGCTAGGACCTTGTCTCCCGGGGCGAGCGGAGCCCGCCCGCGAAGCCGCACGAGATGGAGTATGGCGCTGCCCTGCTTCTGGGTGTCATAGACCTCGGCCAGGAGCTCGCGTCCGTCCTCGCTCCAAATCTGGCCCTGATCTCCCACCTGGCCGCCGCCCTCCGGATAGAACGGCGTCTTTTCGAGCACCAGGACTCCCCCCGAGTCCTCGGCGTGGAAGGCCACGACCTGGGTGCTCTCCTCGAGAGAGGCGTATCCCGTGAATTCGGTCTGCGCCGAGGGCACGACCCAGCCCAGCTTGGATCTCTCCCCCGAGCCTTTCCATGAGGCTCGGGCTATATCCTCGGCCTTTTCCTGGGCTCGGCGGAAGGCGTCCTCGTCGACGCTGATATTGCGCTCGGCCGCCAATTCGCGCGTCAGCTCCAGGGGAAAGCCGAAGGTCTCGTAAAGCCAGAAGGCTGTCTCGCCCGGGAACACCGGTCCCTCGATTCGGGAGAATTGCTTGTTGAGCTCGATCTCCCCGGCGACGAGCGTGGCGAAGAACTTCTGCTCCTCCTCGCGCAGGGTCTGGACCACCAGTTCCCGCCGCTCGGAAAGCTCGGGATAGGCGTCGTGATAGATGCCGATCGTGGGCTCGACCAGCTTGTGGAGAAAGGCCTGGTCGTGGCCCAGCAGCTGGCCGTAGCGAACGGCGCGCCGGATCAGGCGGCGCAGCACATAGCCCCGGTCGACGTTGGAGGGGATCACGCCTTCCGCCGCCAGCATGACGGCGGCCCGAGAGTGATCGGCGATGATGCGGAAGGCCTTGGCCGCGGCGGCGTCGCGCCGGGGCGAGACCCCGAGCAGGGCCGAGGCCGCGTCGACGATGGGCGAAAAGAGGTCCGTATCGAAGGGAGAAGTCTTGCCCTGGACGATGAAGGCCAGGCGCTCCAAGCCCATGCCCGTGTCTATGTTCTTGCGCGGCAGGGGCTTGAGCGAGCCGTCCTCTTGCCGGTCGAATTGCATGAAAACCAGGTTCCAGATCTCGAGATAGCGATCGCAATCGCAGCCCACCGCGCAATCCGGCCTGCCGCAGGAATGCTTGGGACCATGATCGAAATAGATCTCGGAGCAGGGGCCGCAGGGGCCGGTGGGTCCCACGGCCCAGAAATTGCTGTCCTCTCCCAGGCGCGTCGGGGGATTGGGCGTCTTGAGCCGGGTCCACAGCTCGAGGGCCTCCTCATCGTCCCGGAACACCGTGGGATGAAGGCGCTTGGGGTCTAGCCGCATCTCCCGGGTGAGGAACTCCCAGGCCCAGGAGACGGCCTCGGGCTTGAAATAATCGCCGAAGGAGAAATTGCCCAACATCTCGAAAAAGGTCATGTGCCGCAGCGTGCTGCCGACCCTCTCTATATCCGTGGTCCGAAAGCACTTTTGGCATGAGCTGGCGCGCTTGAGATCGGTCTTGAGGCCGAGAAAATAGGGTTTGAACGGGACCATCCCGGCAGAGTTGAACATCAAGGTGGGATCGCCCGTAGGGATGAGGGGGGCGGAAGGCCTCAGCGCGTGCTGCCTAGCCTTGAAAAAGTCAAGAAAAGAACGCCTTAGACCGGAGCTGTCCATGGGAAAACGAGATTATATCAAAAGAGCCCGGGTCCTTATGCTCCGGTCCCGCCATTGACAGGGCCGGGAGGGTGTGTTATAACTTTACAGGCTGCAATTCGCTTCCATGGGATTATATAGGAAGCTTTTAGGCCACCTGGGGCGGAATATCACGGTCTTGGTCATCCCTCAAGCCGATATCCGGCCCTGGAGATGGCAATTTTCGACCGGGTTTCTCCTGGTCTGCGCCGCTCTTTGGTCGAGCCTGACCCTGTGGGCCGGATTTATCGTCGGGCGGGATGTCGATTACTGGATCACCAAGGCGGATAATCAATTGATGATGGTCAAGATGACGCTCTTGGCGCAGGAGATGGAGCGCTCGCGCGAGGCCCTGGACATGGCGCGTTCGACCGATGATCAATTACGCATGCTTCTAAGCCTTTCCCGGCGCCCGGAGCCTCAGACCGGCATGGGGGGGCCCACCTCCACTGATCGGGCCAGCCTCAAGCACATGCTGCAGGGCAACGCCGCGAGCATCAAGCAGGCGGACTGGCATCGCCAGATCAAGGCGCTGCGAGAGGAGTCCTACAACCGCCTGGCCAGTTTCCAGGAGATCTCCTGGTATATCGGCAATCAGCGCAGCCTTTATCAGGCTACCCCCAATATATGGCCTACCGAGGGCCAGATCACCTCTCTTTTCGGCTATCGCTTCGACCCCATGGGAAGGCATGACAGCGATGGCGAGTATCACAAGGGCATAGACATAGCCAATCATCCCGACACACTCATCTACGCCACGGCCGACGGGACTGTACGGGTGTCCAATTGGTCCCAAGGCTACGGACAGATGATCGCCATAGACCATGGCTACGGCCTCACCACTCTTTACGGGCATACCTCGAAATCGCTGGTCAAGACCGGCGACCGCGTCGTGCGCGGACAGACCATAGCCTACATGGGCACCACCGGCCGTTCCACCGGCGCCCATCTGCACTACGAAGTCTGGAGGCACGGCAAGCCCGTCAACCCTATGATCTACTTGAAACTACGCACGGGCGCCGAGCTTTTGACAGCCAACCAGCAGCCGGGCCACGCCACCGGTCGCTAGCATGGCACTGTTCTCCCAATCATCTGGAAAGGCCGACAGGCCGGAGGGCCGCGAGGCGGTCACTCTCATCGGGGAGGAGGCCTATTTTCACGGCGTCCTGACCGCGAAGGGGTCCTTGCGTGTCGAGGGCGTCATCGAGGGGGATATCACGGACGCCGTCTCCGTCGAGATCGGGAAGAAGGGCCGGGTCAAGGGCAATATCGCGGCCGAGAGCCTTTCCGTGGCGGGACAAGTGGAGGGCGATGTGATGGCTTCCCGCTCCGTCGAGCTTCTCAATCAATCCCGGATGTCGGGCAATATCCGCACCCCGGTGCTGCGAGTCGAGGAGGGCGCGCTCTTCGACGGACATTGCGCCATGGGCGCTTCCGACGGGCACGCCTCGCGCGACGGCAGCTCGAAGCTTCAGGCCGGCGAAAAAGTGAAAGCGTAGCCGTGATCTCGCTTCTTCGCCGCTATCGCAAGTCTCTCTTCTTCGCCTGCATCACCATCTTCCTCATCGGCACCTTCGTGGGATTGGGCGGCTATCTCTTCACCAAGAACGACATGAGCGAGGCCGTGGCCTCGGTCGGTTCGGCGAAGATACCCTACTCGCGATTCATCCAGCGCGTCAACCGCTACTCCGACATGCTGCGCTCGCGCGGCACCGACGTCAACGATGAGATGGTCAAGGAGATCAAGCGGCAGATGCTCCAGGACATGATCATCGATGAGTTGCTGATCAAGAAGGCCGATGAGCTCGGGATCACGGTGACCGACGAGGAATTGTCGCGGGACATCCAGAGCAATCCCGAATTCCGCCGCAGCGACCAGTTCCAGCAGGAGCTCTACTTCTACGCCGTGCGCCAGGCCGGGGACACTCCCGAATCCTACGAGGAGTCGCGGCGCAGGCAGTTGCGCGTGGGCAAGCTTAAGGGCGTGATCTGGAACTCCGCCAAGCTCACTCCGGCCGAGATCGACGAGATCTACGGCCGCGAAAGGGAGAGATTCCTTAAGGAACTCAAGGGCAGCAAGACTAAGGCCTCCGATTTCCCGCCCAAGGAGGAGTTCGCGCGCAGGGTGCACGAGCAGCGGGCCCTGGAGCTGGTGAACTACTATCTCAGGCAATTGGCGCCTCAGGCTCAGATCATGAGCTATCTCGAGCAACGCGAGAGCGGCGGCGCTTAGGACGAAGCCAGAACCCAAAACCCAGGAGAGAAAACACCGTATGAGTTCGATATTGGTCGTCGGTTCCATCGCCCTTGATTCCGTCAAGACTCCGGAAGGCGAGAGTCAGGAGGCTCTCGGCGGCTCAGCGGTGTATTTCTCGCTCTCCGCGCGGCAGTTCTGCCCTGTTTCCGTGGTGGGCGTGGTCGGCAAGGATTTTCCTCAAGATTTCCGGCGCCTCCTCGAGTCCCGGGGCATCGACCTGAGCGGGTTCAAGCAGATGCCGGGCAAGACATTCCGCTGGGTCGGCAAGTTCGGCAAGGATCTTTCTGACGCCAAGACCTTGGCCACCCATCTCAACGTTTTCAAGGATTTCCGTCCGGAGCTCAGCCCGATGCACAGCCGCGCCCCTGTGGCGTTCTTGGCCAATATCGACCCGGAGCTGCAAGGCGAGGTGCTGGCCCAGATGAAGTCGCCGTCGGTCGTAGCCTGCGACACGATGAATTATTGGATATCCTCCAAGCCCGCCGCGCTCAAGGAGCTGCTTTCCAAGGTGCAGATATTCTTCTCCAATGAGGACGAGGCCAAGAAGCTCACCCGCCAGCCCAACCCGTTCCGGGCCGCCAACGCGATCGCGGAATGGGGGCCCTCGGTGGTCGTCATCAAGAAGGGCGAGCATGGAGCGATCATGCGCGCCGGCCGCCGCTTTTACGTGTTTCCGGCATTCCCGTTGGATACGGTCAAGGATCCCACCGGGGCCGGAGACACATTCGCCGGCGGCTTCATGGGCTACGTGGCCTCCTGCGGGGATCACGGCCAGGTCGACCATCTCAAGCGCGCCATGGTCTACGGGACGGTGATCGCCTCATTCACCGTCGAGGACTTCAGCACCCGGCGCGTCGAGGACCTGGATCGATCCGAGATCGAGTCGCGCTGCGAGGACTACCTGGATCGCCTGACCGTCGCGCGCGCGGTCGAGACCATCGCGGCTTGACCTAACGCCGCAAAGCGCCGGCGTTCGCCATTTCATCGTAGAGTTGGGGATCGACCTGGCTGAGCGCTTCGGCGTCTATCTTGTTGATGCTGAGCAAGAGCTCGAGGGTCTTGGGCTCCAGTTTCCAAAGGGGCCTGATTTCTTCGGCGGAGAACACCCTTAAGGGCTGTCCTACCTCGGACTGATGGAAAAGCGCCCATAGCGTCGCGATCGCGGATCTCTTGTCCTCATCGGTAGGTTGAGCTTGTCCCAAGTCCGGTCCGGCTGCCAAATAACGCAGATAGAAGGTGATCCCCTGCCAGGGATCGGCGGCCGAGACGCCGGCGCTCTCGAAATCGGAACGGAACAGATTGCCGAACTTGCCCAGCTCCCGTCCCCGGCCTCCCCAGGTCCGCGGCGAGCGGGCCAACAGCTCGATATAGTCCCGCCCCAAATGGCGCAAGGCGTCAAAATCAGCTCCTAGGGATTCCGGGTCCAGACTCTTGCCTCTGTTTCGGAAAGAGATCTCGGCGAGCCTGTTTTGCAGCGTCTCGATCGTCGCCTCGTTTCCCGAGGGCGCGGCCGAGACGGTCGGTTCCTCCATCGGGAGCGCTTGGCCCAAGATAAGATGCCGGGCCGTGCCGTTTTTGTAGATGATCACGAGGCGGTCGCCCTTCCAACGCATGGAGTCATGCCCCTCGAGCACCGACTCCGCCGAACGGCCCGTGGCGCCCTGGATGAAGGCCCGCAGGTCCTCGGGGATCTCGGCGGCGGAAAGGGCCAGGCCGAAGCTGATGAGAGCCGCACCGGGGATCACGAGGATAGGGTAAAGCGCGCGGCGCCGGATATCCTGGGTCTTTCGGCCCAAGGCCGGCCGGGCCCAGGGACCCCTGCGCCGAGCCGGCGGAAGGACTATGCTCCTGCCAGGAGGGGTTATGAAAAAAATGCTATTTGGAGTCCTGGCGCTCGCTCTCGCTGGTCCCGCGGCGGCCGATTGCGTGAAAAAGGAGGCGATCCGCCTCATAGAGGGCGGCCAGCCCATAGCCGGCGAGAAGATATATCGCTGGGGATCGGATGATCCCTGCGAAGAGTTCGGAGGCCTCAAGGTTCATACCCCTAAAAACGGCATCGCCGTCTTCGTCAATGTCAATGTCGAGGGAAGCATCGACTTGGACCAGATCGACAGCATTTTCGAGGCGCAGGCCAAACCGGCGATCAAGGAATACGCCAGGCGGGTGGAACTGGTGATCGTCACTCGCGCTTGGATGAAACGGGTCAAGGGGGGAGACCTGGAGGCCGTGGCCAATATGGCTGGGGATACGCTCTTTATATCCCAGAAGACCTTAGAAAACGGCCGATTTTACCCCATCCTCATGGAGCTTTACAGCTTGGATGTCCCCAAGGATGAAAACTCCCGCGATCAGCATCATCCCAGAATCTAGATAGGCCGGGACGCCCCTGGAAGCCGCCCGGAAAGTGGGCTATCCTTGGGGCGTCCCATGATCGAGATCTCGGGGTTGTTCAAGCGCTTTGGGGATCTCGTCGCGGTCAACGACCTGAGCCTGAGGGTCGAGCCCGGCGAGATCTTCGGCTTTTTAGGGCCCAACGGCGCCGGCAAGACCACCACGGTGCGCATCATCAGCGGCCTGCTCAAACCCACGGAGGGCCGGGTGATCGTGGCGGGCTATGACATGGCTCGCCAGCCCGTGGAGGCCAAGAGGCAGCTGGGCCTGGTGCCCGATGAGCCCTTCGTCTACCCCAAGCTCACCGGAGCCGAGTTCCTGCGCTTCGTCGGCGAGCTCTACGGCGTGGCGCTCGAGAGCCAAAGGAAGAGGATCCCCGAGCTTCTCGAGATGTTCGAGCTCGGCCCTTGGGGCGGGGAGCTGGTCGAGTCCTATTCCCACGGAATGCGCCAGAAACTGGTCTTGGCCGGCATCGTCCTGCGCGAGCCCAAGGTCTTGGTGCTCGACGAGCCGATGGTGGGGCTCGACCCCAAGAGCGCGCGCATGGCCAAGGAGATATTCACGACCCTGGCCAGGCGCGGCACGGCCGTGTTCATGTGCACGCACGTCCTCGAGATCGCGGAGAAGCTCTGCCATCGCATCGGCATCATGACCAGCGGCTCCATGATCGCCATGGGCAGCCTGGAGCAGCTGCGGCGCCAGGCGAGCAGCGAGGGGTCCGGTCTCGAGGAACTTTTCTTGAGCTTGACCGGAGGCCAGGAGTATCTCTCGTTGCTCAAGCATCTATGACGCTGCTGATAAGACGCCGGCTCCGCAGCGCCTGGAACGGGTTTTTTGCGCTCACCGGCTGGGAGCTCGGCCGTAATCTGGCCTTCACCTCGGTGGGGATCGGACTCCTGGCAGCCATCTATCTGGGCTTCTTCCGGCTTCTCTCCTATCTGGAGACCGTGCCGCTGATCGGCGAGCTGCTGCTCTGGAAGCTGACGGCCATGATGATGCTTGCCACTTTCATGATGGTCGTGGTCTCCAGCCTGCTGACCGCGCTTTCGACTCTCTATTACTCCTATGATCTGAAGTTCTTGATGGGCTCTCCGATCGGGATACGCAAGATATTCGTCGACAAGTCCCTGGAGAGCCTGTTCTTCGCCTCTTGGATGATATTGTTGCTTCTGGTGCCTTATATGGCCGCGCTCATACAGGTCAAGGGTTATGGCTGGAGCTTTCTCGGGGCCTTCCTTTGGCTGGCGGCGCCATGCCTGACTCTCGGCGGTTCGGTGGGACTGGCCTTCACCTTGGCGTTGCTCTATCTCTTCCCATCCTCGCGTACGCGCGACGTGATCTGGGTGGGTTCGAGCCTCTCGCTGACCGCGGTTTACGGTCTGGTGCGATTCTCGCAGCCCGAGCGGCTGATCCGCCCGGATGCCTTGATGCTGATCGTGGAATATCTCGAGTATCTCCAGGCGCCCACCGCCCCCTATCTGCCCTCCTGGTGGATGACCGCCGGACTCTCGTCCCTGGCCCAGGGCCGGCCCGCCTCCTTCGCGGCTTACGGGGCGCTGCTCTGGTGTTGCGCGGCCGTATTCTACGGCGCTCTGGTATGGCTCTCAGGCCGCTTGTATTTCCAGGGATTTTCCGGGGCGCAGGAGGGCGGCTCGGCCAAACGGACGCTCGCCATCCGGCCCTTGCTCGAGCCCGCGCTGTTCTGGAAGGAGCGCCTGACCTTTTTCCGCGACGTCAAGCATTGGTCCCAGATATTGATGATCGCCGGGCTGGTCTTCGTCTATCTCTTCAGCATACGCCGGCTTCCTCTCGATAACGCGGACCTGCGCAGCCTCGTCTCCTTCCTGAATATCGGCGCCGCGGGCTTCGTGATCGCGGCCTTGGGCCTGCGCTTCACCTATCCCTCGATCAGCCTGGAAGGACGCAGCTGGTGGGTGCTGCGGGCAGCACCCCTGCCGGTGGACCTCGTGATGCGCCAAAAGCTGCTGTTCTCCGCCGGCCCCATGACCCTGATCGCCTTGCTGCTGGGCGCGACCACGAATTATCTTCTGGAGGCCGATCGATTCACCGCCTGGCTGTCCTTGGGCAGTCTGCTGCTCATCACCTGGGGTCTGTGCGCCATGGGCATTGGCTTCGGAGCCTTGTTTCCCTTATTCGCGGTCGAGAATGTCCATCAGATCGAGTCATCTCTCGGGGGATTCATCTACATGGCCGCGTCCCTTTTCTACGTGGCGGCCAATGTGATAATCCTTTCCTGGCCCATGAACATGCATTTCCAGGAACGCTTCGGCAACGCCGCGGCCTGGGACTTCCGCCTGCTTTGCATCGCGGCGGCGTGCTGGATCGCGCTGCATGGCCTGGCGTTTTTGCTGCCCTGGTCCTTGGGCCGCCGGAAACTGGAGGGTTTGGCCGCATGACGCTTCTCCTGGCTTCAGCCGCCTTCTGGTTGTCGTTGCAGCCGGCCTGGGGCCAGCCCAAGCCCGGCGACCTGTTGGCCTACGGGCCGCGCAAGGAAAAGCGCATCGCGCTCACCTTCGACGACGGGCCCGGCCCCCATACCGAGAAGTTCTTGGAACTGCTCGACCGCTATCAGGCCAAGGCCACTTTCTTCATGCTCGGAGACCAGGTCCAAAAGCGGTCCAAGATCGCCAAACGAGTGTCTGAAAAGGGGCATGAGATCGGCTCCCATACCATGTGGCATGTCAGTTACAGGACGCGTCAGCCGCATGAGGCCAAGAAGGAGCTGCTCGACGATCTCAACGAGTCGAGCAAGATCATCGAGAGATCGGTTGGGATCAGGCCGACCATTCTCCGCATGCCCAAGGGCGCCGACCGCCCCTGGATCCGCGACGCGGCCAAGGAGGCGGGACTGATCTTGGTCAATTGGTCCTATGGCGCCGACTGGAGCGGGGAGCCGGTCGAGCGGCTCAAGGAGTCTTATAAGAGGGCGATACATCCGGGCGCCATACTGCTGCTGCATGACGGCTGGGGCCGCACGGACAAGTCATTGATCCTAGCCGAGGCCGTGCTCCAGGCCGCGAAGGAAGAAGGCTATGAGGTCGTGCCCGTCGGGACTCTCATAGGACTCGAGCGCTGAACTCGCCGGCGAAGGAAAGGCTTGCCGGCGGAGGGACTTGAACCCACATGAGGCCGAGCCTCGCGCGATTTTGAGTCGCGTGCGTCTGCCAATTCCGCCACGCCGGCGTATATCTAATTCTACAAATTTTCTACAATATCCTATGCCATTCTCCAGTCTGGGCCTCCATCCTGACCTGCAACGAGGGGTGCGGGCCATGGGTTTCACGGACCCGACTCCTATTCAATCCCAGGCCATACCCTTGGCTTTGAGCGGCAAGGACGTGTTGGGCGCTGCCCAGACCGGAAGCGGCAAGACCGCGGCCTTCGCTCTTCCGATACTGCATCATCTGCTCAACCATGCCCGACCGGGCCTGCGGGCCCTGGTCATCGTGCCGACGCGCGAATTGGCCGCGCAGGTGGAGACCGCGTTCCGGGACTGCGGGCGTTTCACCCCCTTCAAGGTGTCCTTGGTGATCGGGGGAGTAGGTTATCATGGGCAGCGCCAATCCTTGGCCCAGGGGGCCCAGATCGCGGTCGGCACGCCCGGCCGGCTCCTGGATCATATCCGCCAGGGAACCCTGCGCCTGGACCGAGTCGAGCAGCTCGTGCTCGATGAGGCGGATCGCATGCTGGATATGGGCTTTCTTCCCGATATACGGCAGATCATCGGGCGCCTGCCCAAGCAGCGTCAGACGATGCTCTTCTCCGCCACGCTGTCGCCGGAGATCGAGCGCGTGGCGGCTTTCGCGTTGCGCGAGCCGGAACGCGTCGAGATCGCCAAGCCCACGGCCGTGGCCGAGGGCATCACCCAGGTGGTCTATCCGATCACCATGGATCAAAAGGCGGAGTTCCTGGTGGCCCTGCTGCGCGCCACCCAGATCCGCTCCGGGGTGATCTTTTGCCGCACCAAGCACGGAGCCGATCGTCTCACCCGCCGGCTCAAGGGTCTGGGCTTTTCCATCGGGGTGCTGCATGCCAACCGGACCCAAGGCCAGCGCACCGCGGCCATGGAGGGATTCCGCGAGGGCAAGACCCAGATATTGGTGGCCACCGACATCGCGGCTCGCGGCATCGACGTGCGCGAGGTCAGCCACGTGATCAATTATGACCTTCCCGGTCATCCCGAGGACTACGTGCACCGGGTGGGGCGAACGGCCCGAGCCCAAGGGGTGGGCGACGCGATCACCCTGATGGCCCCGGAGGAGCAATCCGCTCTGGCCGCCATCGAGAAGTTCGTGGGCACCGTGTTTCCACGCGCCGTCCTGCCCAGTTTCACCTACAGGGTCCCGCCGCTTTTGACTCCGGCCAAGCCGAAGAGCTTCAGAGACCTCAATTGGAGCCGTTTCAACAGGCGTTTCCGCAAGGCTCGTTTCCGCCGCTAGGTCCAAAGAGGGCTTCGCCCTAGGCCCTTGGTCCCTTGGGCCTATTGTCGCGGTTTCCTAAAATCCCGGTGTGTTGACCCTCGTCGCTATTCTGGCGTGGCCCGCGCTGGGCGCCCCGCGCCTGCATCCCCGGCCTGTCTCGCGCCTGCCCGAGCGGCAGGTTCGCGCGGCGGCGCAGCGCCGGCCTCCGGAGCTGGCCGTCCGCCAATTGCGCGGGGTGTCGCGCGGAGAGATCGCGGAAAGCGCCCTTTTCGACCATTATCTCGCCCAAGCGCGGCCCGAAGCCGTGGCCGCGGCCTCGCTCGAGGCCGTCCGCGGCGAGCTGGCGGCGTGGACGGGCGGGCATGGCGCGGAGCCGGGTCGGGATCGGATCAGCGCCAAGAACCGGGTCCATCTGTTCCGTTCGGGCGCCTTTAAGCGCTGGGTCGCGGCCGAGCGCGCCGCCGGCCGCAGGGTGTTTTGGCTGAGGGATCTCGACAAGACCCAGGCGGCCGGCGATATCTCCTCGCATTTCTTCCGGTGGAAGGCCGAGCGCGGTCATTTCACCGCCGCTCAGAACCGGATCATGCGCCGATACCTGGCGAGGATCAAGACCGACGACCCCGCCCTGGCTCGGCGACTGCGCCGGGCTCCTCGCCAATCGCCCGCCGAGAACGCGCGATTGGTGCTGGATCTCTGGCGGCATGGCGAGAAAGGGGGAAAAGGCATCAAGGGGCTGGATTTCTTCACCAAGGCGTTCTGGCCCACCCAGCACGGCTTCACCCGTCAGGAGAAGCGGGAGCAGGCCGAGGCTTTCGCCGCCTATTTCTCCAGGTTCATCTACCCCCATGTGCGGCAGGAGAATCTGGCGCTTGCGCGCGCGGGCGTGGATGTGGTCATTGTCTCGGCCGCCGATCAGGAGATCATCTCGGCCGTGGCTCCCCTGTTGGGCCTCAAGCCCTCCAATGTCGTGGGCTCCTATCTCATCTACGGCGAGGACGGGCGGGCCAAGGGCGAGCAGCATGCCTATGACGTCTCGGACAGGAAATGGCTCGAGCGCCCCAACCCCGGCAAGGCGCTCAGTTTCCATTACTGGCTCAACAAAAACAAGCGGCGCTGGGGCTGGAAGGAGCTCGATCCCGACAAGATCGTGATCGCCGGAGCCGACGGCGACTCGGCGTCGAGCGATGGCGGGCTCTGGGTCTATTTCCCGCGAAAGGCCCTCGGCAATTTCATGGTGGACACTCCGCACGAGCCCGGCCGCCTGGAAAAATCGATCAAGCTCGTCACGAAATACGGCTGGGACCGCCATTTCGTTCTCGAGCACGAGCCCGGCTCCCCGACGGGCTGGTCGGATTAGCCCGGCTGAGCCGAAAGATCACCCAGCCTCGGGCCGACATCCCGCGAGTCTCGATTGCGCGAGGCGTTCGGAGAAGGGAGGCCAAGACTAGGGCGCCCTGCTCGGTGAAGACCCAAGGCCTATGCCTCTCGAGCCTCCGCGTCGGGCTTTTAGCCGCCTCATATCTTGCGCTTCCTCCGGGTCGAGCCGAAACGCGGAGATCACGGGGAAGCGTCGGATATTCCTCCTGGCCTGGCGGTTCAGATTGCGAGTGGAGACGCCATAGTAACGCGCCAAATGGGAATCGAGAAGCACGCGCAGGCCGCGGATGTGGTAGACAGGGCATTCTAAGAATCGCTCGAGGGACATATTCTGTATACGAGCGGCGGCCCCTCCGAGTTCCCGCCCGCGATGCGGGAGGCATCCATGCGTTCCGACCGCGATATTTTAGAAGTGCCATTTTGGCACTTCTAAAAAAGTGACGGAGAGGGTGGAAGGAAGCTCCGGAGCAGCGCCAAGGCAGGGACGCTGTTGGATCGGTCCTTCCGGTTGACTTGTCCGCAGGGGAAGAGCACGCCCTCGGGATCCATGGTGGCTGTGACCCAACCAGCGGCGCAGGGAGGCCGTTTTTCTCGGGGAAAAGAGCGGAAATGCCACTCTGGAGCCGGTAAGGTTATGAAACCGACGACAAGGGGTCGATGGAGGAGATGTAAGGCTGTTGTGTGTTCCGCTTGAAGGCCTAGAGGCCTAAGAGGCGTTGACCAGGCCCGTCGCGCCGTAGGAGGCCGGGGCTTATTTGATAGAATCATCCCCTATGCGCCAAACATTGATCGCTCTCGGCATGTTTTTCTCGCTCTCCGCGGGGCTGCGCGCCGCCCGGCCCGCGGTCCCGCCCGTCGTTCTCAAGGAAACGGTCCTTAAGAACGGACTCAAGGTCATACTCGCCCCGGATAAGACCGCTCCGGTGGTCGCGATCGCGGTCACTTATCGAGTGGGCGCCAAGGATGAGCGGCCCGGCCGCACGGGTTTCGCCCATCTCTTCGAGCATATGATGTTCCAGGGCTCGGCCAATATAGGCAAGGGAGAGCACTTCTCCCTCGTCGAGACCAACGGGGGCGATTTCAACGGGACGACCAGCGAGGACCGGACCAATTATTTTGAGTCGCTCCCCAAGAACCAACTCGACTTGCTGCTTTTCCTCGAAGCCGATCGGATGCGTGCGCTTAACATCACCAAGGCCAATTTCGAGAATCAGCGCGAGGTGGTCAAGGAGGAGCGGCGCATGAACTACGACAACCGGCCCTATGGCCGCTCCTATGCCGAGATCGACAACTTGGCCTATGATAATTTCGCTTATAAGCATCCGGTGATCGGGCATATGAGCGATCTCAACGCCGCCGCTCTTGAGGACGTGCAGGAGTTCTTCCGCATCTATTACGCGCCCAATAACGCCAGCCTGGTCTTGGCCGGCGACTTCGAGCCCGAGGACGCTCTGCGCCGCGTACGGGACCGATTCGAATCGATCCCGGCCCAGCCCGAGCCGCCCCGGCCCGATCTTGCGGAGCCGGAGCATTTCGGGGAGCGGCGGGAGATGCTCTATGACAAGCTGGCCCGGGTGCCGATGATCTTGATCATGTATCACATTCCTCCGGGCGATACGCCGGA
>JACQPG010000061.1 GCA_016207665.1 Elusimicrobiota bacterium
CCGTCTCGGGGATCGGCTGCTCCTCGAACCTGCCGGGCTTCTTCGCGAGCTACGGCCTGCACACCCTCCACGGCCGCGCGGTCGCCGTGGCCTCCGGGGCGAAGCTCGCCAACCCGGAGCTTACCGTGATCGTCACGGGCGGGGACGGGGACGGCTACGGGATCGGGCTCGGCCATTTCGTGCACGCGATGCGGCGCAACCTGGACCTCACCTACGTCGTGATGGACAACCAGATCTACGGCCTCACGACCGGCCAGGCCTCGCCCACCACGGACCTCGGCGTCAAGACGAAGTCCACCCCGGAGGGGGGCATCGAGCATCCCTTGAACCCCGTCGCGCTGGCGCTCATCTCCGGCGCGACCTTCGTGGCCCGGGCCTTCTCGGGCGACCCGAACCACATGGCCGAGGTCTTCAAGCGGGCGATCCGGCACAAGGGGTTCTCGCTCGTGGACTGCTTCTCGCCCTGCGTCACTTACAACAAGGTGAACACGTACCAATGGTTCAGGCCGCGGGTGTACCGCCTGGAAGGGGCGGGGCACGATCCCTCCGGCCTGAGAGCGGCCCTGGACAAGGCCCTGGAGGAGCCGGCGAGGATCCCGATCGGGGTCTTCTACGAGAAGCAGGGCGTGCCGACCTACGAGGAACTCGACCCCGCCTTCTCCCGGCGCGGCCCGGCGGTGAAACAGCCGCTGGCCCTCTCCCCGGAGGAGCGGCAGGCGCTGCTCCGGGAATTCTACTGAGCCGGATTCTATTGTAGACGCGGAGCCCCGGGCCTCAGGGCCCGGGGCTCCTTGCGTTACGGAGTCGTCTTGGGGGCTCAGCCCTGGTTGGGGTGGCCTTCCCGGACCATGGCCGGGAATCCGAGGAGGCGGCCGTCGCGGACCTCCAGGGACTTTTGCAGGTTCATGAGCAGCGGGTTCCCGATAACGCCGGAAAGGAACCTGACCTGGATCACGATCCCCTCGGTCGAGCCGTCCGTGCCCGGCCCTATCGGCGTCCGCCAGCGCCCCTTCCTAACGGAGACCTTGGCCGGCCCCGCGTTCAGGGCCCGGACGCAGGGCTCGAGCGCCGAGACCGCCTCCTCCAGGGTCGGCAGCCTGGGCCGTGGGACGAGCCGCCAGCTCTCCTCGACCCCCTTGCAGGCCGCGATATCGCTCAGGACATCGACATCCTTGGCATGCCACGGGGCCGGGAGTCCGACCGGTCCGGAGGCGGTCTCGGCGCGTTCCTTCAGTGCGTTTTGCGTCTTCAGGGCCTGCGCCTGGGCGACCCGCTGGGCCTCGCCCAGGAGCGGCTCCAGCCCGGCCGAGTCCTTCTCCGGCCCGGCGCCGGCCGAAGCCCACGCCGGCACCGCCGCCGCCAGCACCGCCAAGACCAGTTTCTTCATCTCGTTCTATCCTCCATAAGATTTTCCGGCGAGACTCGCCGGTCCGATGCCGGCTCAGTTCTCGAGCGCCCGGAACTGCTGCTCCTTCTCGGCCTTGATCAGGACGCTGAACTTCTCGCTCGAGCCCGGGAGCACCGGGACGTCCAGAATCCCGTTCATCGCCTGGATCGAGGCCTGATTCGCGGCGCTGAAGACCCAGACCACGTTGGGATGGCTCCCCGGGACGGACCGCGCCGGCAGGATCTCCTTGATCGCCAGCTTCCGGGATTCCTTCAGGCAGCCCTTGTAGGCGGCCGCGAAGTCCGCCGCGTTCTTGATGGGAAAGAACCGTCCTCGGGTGTCGCTCACCTCGGCCGCGCATTTGTCCACGACGCGCTGCAGGGAGCTGACCTCCCCCACGGCGGGCCCGGCCTCCGCGTCCGCCGTCTCCACTTCGGCCGGCCAGCCCAGGAGCTGGTCGTTGCGCTTGCTGATGGAATACTTCAGGTTCATCACGACGGTGCTGCCGACGGGGACGGAGCCGTGCACCGTGAGGACGATCCGCTCGACCCGTTCGAACCGGTCGCGCCCGATCGGTTCCATGCTGTCCTTCCGCGCGGAGATCCTGGGACCGCCTCCGGCGTTCAGGGCCCGGACGCAGGGCTTGAGCATGCCGAGCGCCTCTTCAATGCTGGGCCGCCTGACGAACTTGCGGTTGACGATCTCCTTGCAGGTCGGGATCGTGTCCAGGACGTCCCAAGCCAGGGCCGGGTTGGGGATGCCGACGGGCCCTCCCCGGGGCCTTTCCTTGAGGATGTTCTGCGTCTCCAGGACCTGCGCCTGGGCGACCCGCTGGGTCTCGCCCAGGAGCGACTCCAGCCCCGCCCGGTCCTTCTCCAGCCCGGCGCCGGCCGAGGCCCACGCCGGCATCGCCGCCGCCAGCACCGCCAATGCCATCTTGCTCATCGTTTCAGTCCTCCGTGCGTTCTCAAGTTCGGCTACGGGGCAGTATACCGCAGCCCGCTCTCCCGCTCCAAAGACCGGGATCAATCGGCCGGCATGACGCGGCTCGTTGATTGAGATCAATCGTAGCATTCGGGACGTTGGGACAATATAGGCCGTGCGGGACGTCAAAACGGGTCTTTGGTCCCGAGGTTTCGCCATTGAAAACGTAATATATGCCGTCTATACTTCCCCGGTTGGAGACAGGGTCAACGCGATTTCTTGATTTGGCCGGACTGGAATGGTATTCTAAGCGTCCATTGCGTTTTTTGAAGGCGGCGGGCGGTCCTGGCGAGTTATGGAACGAGGGGTATATCATGCCCAGTTGGCGCAGCGGTAGCGGTCCGGGGAAGTATGAGATTTTTTTGCCCAGTTGGCGCAGCGGTAGCGGTCCGGGGAAGTATGAGATTTTTTTGCCCAGTTGGCGCAGCGGTAGCGCGCTCCCTTGACATGGGAGAGGCCATAGGTTCGAATCCTATACTGGGCACCATTTGATCATGCCCCCATCGGCGGCGAAGAAAGAGCGGTCTTCCGAGCAGGAGCGGAAGGAGAGGCTCTCCCAGCTCCGGCATTCCTGCGCGCACGTCATGGCCCAGGCGGTCCAGGAGCTCTTCCCCGGCACCAAGATCGCGATCGGCCCCGCGATCGAGGACGGCTTCTACTACGACTTCGACTCGCCCCACCGCTTCATCCTGGAGGACCTCTCCCGGATCGAGGCCCGGATGCTCGAGATCGCGAAAGGGAACCACGCGTTCGTCGGCCGGGAAGTCTCGGCCGACGAATCGCGGAGGTATTGGGAAGGGCGTCAGGAGCGTTACAAGCTTGAGATCCTGAAGGATCTGGAGGGGGTGATCACGCACTACACCCACGGCGCCTTCACCGACCTCTGCCGCGGCGGCCACCTGGAGAGCACCCAGGACATCCGCCACCTCAAGCTCCTCTCGGTGGCCGGGGCGTACTGGCGGGGGGACGAGAAGAACCCCATGCTCCAGCGCATCTACGGGACCGCCTGGTTCAGCCGCGAGGACCTGGAGGCCCACCTCCGGCGCCTGGAGGAGGCGAAGAAGCGCGACCACAGGAAGCTCGGCGCGGAGCTGGACCTCTTCAGCGTCCAGGAGCTGGCCGGGCCGGGGCTCATTTTCTGGCATCCCAAGGGGGCGCGGGTTCGGCTCATCCTGGAGGATTGGCTCAAGGCCGAGGCCCTCAGGCGGGGGTATCAACTGGTCTACAGCCCTCATATCGCGCAGGTGGAGCTGTGGAAGACCTCGGGACACGCGGACTTCTATCGCGACAACATGTTCAAGCCCATCGAGGTCGAGAAGGGACACTATCAACTCAAGCCGATGAACTGTCCCTTCCATATCCTGATCTATCAAAGCCGATTGAGAAGCTATCGAGAGCTGCCCCTGCGCTTTGCGGAGCTGGGAACCGTGTATCGCTATGAACGTTCTGGCGTGCTGCACGGCTTGCTTCGAGTGCGGGGCTTTACCCAGGATGATGCTCATATTTTTTGCGCTCCCGAGGTGGTGGAGGCCGAAGTCGAGGGTTGCGTCGATTTCGCCCTGACGGTTTTCAAGACCTTCGGGTTCGAGAAATACGCCATGGAGGTCTCCACCTGGGATCCGGCCAAGAAGGGGGACTATAGCGGCAGCGCCGAGGACTGGGAGAGGGCGCAAAAGGCGCTCGAGAACGTGCTCGAGCGCCGCGCCATCCCGTTTCGCCTTATTAAAGGAGAGGCCGCTTTCTACGGTCCGAAGATCGACGTCAAACTCATCGACGCCATCGGCCGTTCATGGCAGCTTTCAACCGTGCAGTTCGACTTTAATCTGCCGCAGAAGTTCCGGCTCGAGTATATAGCCGCCGACGGCAGCCGGAAGACTCCCGTGATGGTGCATCGGGCCCTTTACGGCTCGATCGAGCGTTTTTTCGGGATTTTGATAGAGCACTACGCCGGCAATTTCCCGCTGTGGCTTTCGCCCGTGCAGGCGAAGATCCTCACCTTGACCGACGCCCAGGCCGAGCCGGCTCGGGCGCTGGAAGCCCGGTTGGCCGGCGCCGGTTTTCGAACGGCCGTAGACCTGCGTCCCGAGAAGATTGGAGCCAAGATACGCGACGCGCAGCTGGAGAAGGCGCCTTACATGGTGGTGCTGGGGCCTAAGGACGTGGCCGCCGGTACGCTTTCAGTCAGACTCAGGGACGGCCGGCAATTCAACGGCGTCTCGGAGCAGGAGTTGGTCCGTAGATTGACTCAAGAATGCGCCGAGAAATGGATCTCGCCGCGATGGGAGACAGCATGAACCCGCATATCGCTCTACGAATGATCGCTTTGGCCATGGTCCCGCTCTTGTCCGCCGCGGCGTGGGGCGCTCGATGGGGAAACCCGACGGGCCAGACCCAGATCGAGGAGGAGACCTTCTCGGCGGCTTCGCTCTTGTTTCAGGAAAGCGGCCGGGACCAGGCTGCCGTGATACAGGCCTTCGAGAAATACATCGACCAGTTTCCCGACAGCTCTCGAATCGCCGACGCGGAATTCCTCGTGGGAGAGGCCTATCTCAAGCAGGCCTTGAGCATTCTCAAGGACGAGGCGGCCGCCAAGAAGAGCTCCAGCGCCCGGCTGCTGGCCCCCAAGAACCCCGTGGCGGTCAAGGCGCTCGAAGAGGCGCGCAGGGCCTTCGGGCGCGTGATCAACGACAAGAAATCCGGCCTGGCTTCGTCGGCCCAATATCGTTTGGGCGAGGTGGCCTATAACGACAAGGATTGGGCCCGGTCTATCGAGGAGTTCAAGGACGTCGAACAGAAATTCCCGAAAAGCTATATCGTGGGCGAGGCCCTGATGGGCATAGTCTTCGCCAATCTCGCGCTCGAGCAATTTTCCCAGGCCGAGGCCAATCTCTTTCTGTTGGGCGAGACCTTTCCGACCTATCTCAAGGAGCCCGCGGTGCTCTACGCCCAAGGAATCGTCTTCCTTTACAAGGGCGACTATGCCAACGCCGAAAAGGCTCTTAAGATGGTCAAGACTCCCGAGGCTCAATACTATCTGGGCAAGACCTTTCTTCTGTCCAAGAGGGCCTATCTCGCGGCCGCGGCCTTCGAGCAGCTCTTGAGGGATTATCCCGAGAGCGACCTGAGGGAAGAGGCGCAATTCTTCATCGGGGACTCGTTTTTCCTGGCCGAGGACTATGACGGGGCGATCTCCAAGTACCAGAGATTCATCTCGCTTTATCCCGAAAGCCCGCTGCGAGTCTCGGCCATGTTCCGGATCGGGTCCTCTTATTTCCAGAAGAAGGATTACGTGGAGGCTCGGGCCAACTTCCAGGCCGTGATCGACCGCTATCCCAAGGATTTCTTCGCGCCTCTGGCGCAATATTCGATCGCCGAGACCCACTTGGTGGGGGGGCAGTTGCGCGAGGCTCTTTTCGCCTATACCAAGGTGATCACCCAGTATCCGGGCACCGCCAAGGTCTCTCCCCTGGCCCTTTTCAAGCTCGCCTGGTCCCAAATCAACGTGGGCGACAACACTCAGGTGGTCAACACCTGCGAGAACTTCTTGAAGGATTACCCCAATCATGCGCTCGCCAAGAACGTCTACCTGATACTGGGCAACGCGCTCATCAACCTCAAGCGCCATAACGAGGCGGTCGCCGCGTTCCAGCGCATCATAGACCTGGCCCCGTCCTCGGACATCGCGGAACAGGCCCTTTTCTCCATTCTCCAGAACCAGTTGAACCAGAAGAATTTCAATTCCATACTGACCTCTTATCAATATATCTTCAGGCATCTTCCGCCGTCGAAGTCCAAATGGCGGAGCCTGAGCTATCTCTACGCCGCCGAGGCCTACCTGTCGCTCAACCAGGTCGATGAGGCCAAGACGATCTACGAGATGATACTCAAGGTCTATCCCGACGAGCCTGCGGCTCTCTACGCGCAAGACGGCCTGGCTTGGTGCTATACGTATAAGGGCGAGGACGCCAAGGCCCTGGAGGAGCGGGAGAAGCTCAAGGACATGCTCGCTGCCGTCACCTCGACCTTCACCTTCACGGGCTTGAACGAGCTCGGCATCGCCGACAGCATGTTCAACCAGAAGAATTACGAGGACGCCTACCAGCTTTACGACAAGTTCGCGCGCGAGCATGTGGGCTCGGAAAAGGCGCCGTCGGCGCTCTATCGCTCGGGCTTGAGCCTCTATCATTTGCGCTATTACAGCCAGGCGGTCGAGACCTGGAAAAAACTCGCCGAGCAATATCCGCAGTCAAAGGAGGCGTCCTTGGCCTCCGGGCAGGTGGCCGACACGCTATTTAGGGCCCAGAAGTTCTCCGAGGCGGTCGAGGCTTACAGGAAGATCGTGGCCAACCGGAAGGCGGCCGAGCAGATGCCGTTGGCCTATCTGCGCATCGCCCAATCCGCGTTCAACATGAAGGACGATGCCGCTGCCATGAAGGAGATACAGGAGCTGGTGGCCCGCTTCCCGAAAGCCCCGGAGGCCAACGATGGGATGGACCTGCTTGAGGCCATACTCGACAGGAACAAGAAGATCGATTTCAAGGAGACTTTGCGAGCCATCATCGCGGTCAACCCCAACAGTCCGGTGGCCGGCGAGGCTCAATTCCGGCTGGCGCGGCGCGCCTTCGAGTCCAAGGATTACGCCACCGCCGCGGCCGAATTCCAGAAGTTTTCCGTCGAGCACACCAACAACCCTCACTTGGCCAAGGCCCAGTTCTATTTAGGAGAGTCCTATTTCAACGCCAACGATTGGGCCAACGCGGCTCCGGCCTTCGAGCGATTGATCAACAATTTCGAGCGCAGCGACGATACGAGCGTGGCGGTTTTCCACTTGGCGAGCTCCTATTACAGCCTCAAGCGCTATGACGACGCCGTCCGCTATTATTCCAGGCTGCTCGAGGAGTATCCCGGCTCGGAGTTCACCAAGCCCACCCAATTCAACCTGGCCCTCTCCTACAAGGCCCTCGGCAAGCTCGATATGGCGCAGTACGCCTATCAAAAGTACGCGGCCGTGGCGGGGTCGCAAGACCCTTCGGGCCAGGCGGCGCAATGGGAGATATTCACCATCCAGAAGGACAGACGCGATTTCGACGGGGCCTTGGCCACGCTCGAGCAGATACAGGCTTCGGCCAAGCCGGGCAGCGACGTCCCCTTGGAGGCGACTTATCGCATGGGGGAGGTCTACGCCTCCATGAACCGGCCGGACGAGGCGTTGAACGCCTGGGAGAAGCTTCGCGCCATGAAGCCCGGCCAGAATCCCTTCCGGTTGCAGGCCTTGATCAAGCTCGGCGAGGCCTATGAGAAGGCCTCCGATTTCGAGAGCGCCATAGCGGTCTATGAGGACCTCGGGCGCAACGCGAATAAGGAGGTGGCGCGCTCGGCCTTGCAGAGGGCGGCGGCCTTGCGCAAGACCGCCAAGCCCGAGGTCAAGCCCAACAAGAACGCCAGGACCCCAGTGCCTCGTAGCGGCGGCAAGGTGGCCGGCAAGGACGAGACCAAGGCCGCTCCCGAGCCGGGCCAGCAGGTGCAATGAAGTTTTATCTCCCGTTAACGCGCATTTCACAGGGCAAGGTTTATGATGCTCTGGTCCGTATTGCTTTCAACGACCTTATATTAGGAGTCTGATTCCATGGGCAACGAGATCGACTATCTGGTGATGTTCCGGGACAGTTTCACCCTCATCATACTCCTGTTCTGCTCGATCATCTCGATCAGCTTCATGCTTGAGCGCTGGTGGTATTTCCGCAAGGCTCAAGGCAATGCCGAAGAGATCATGGCTCATGTCAACAAGCTCATCGAGGGGGGCAAGGGCGAGCAGGCCGTTTCCTGGCTGCAGAAGCATCCCTCCGCAGTTTCCCAGGTCCTCCATTACGGCCTCATCCATTCCGGTCGTTCGCGCAGGGACCTGGAGGAGCTGCTGCAGACCAAGAGGCTCGAGGAGCGGCTCAAGCTCGAGCGTTTCTTGGGGGTGCTGGGCACCTTGGGCAATATCTCGCCGTTTATCGGCCTTTTCGGCACCGTGGTCGGGATCATCAAGGCCTTCCAAGACTTGGCCTTGGCCGGCGGCGGGGGGCCCAGCGTGGTGGCCAAGGGCATCGCCGAGGCGCTGGTAGCGACGGCGGCGGGCCTGCTCGTGGCCATTCCCGCGGTCATCATCTATAACTATTTCATGAGGCGGGTGAAGACCATCATGGTCGATCTCGAGGTCGCCTCGACCCGATTGCTGGTCATGTTGGGGGTCAAATAGGACATGGCTATCGGTTCAGGCTCGAGGGGCGAGGAGCCGATCACCGAGATCAATGTCACGCCTTTGGTCGACGTTTGCCTGGTTTTGGTCATCATCTTCATGGCCGTGGCGCCCATGGCCATGAGCGTCGGGATCAAGGTGCTCGAGTCCCGGGCCAAGGCCGCCGAGGGCAAGGCTTCCCTCTCGGAGAACGTGCAGATCCGATTGACCAGTTCCGGTGTCATAACCATCAACGGGGTCAACGTGCCGCGCCAGGCTCTGGGTTCCCAACTCGTCAGGGCGTTGGCTACGAGCAAGGACAAGATGGTGATCATCACGGCTGACGCGGTCAATCGCGTGGGGCAGGTGGTGGATATCCTGGACACCGCCCAGCAGGCGGGCGCCCAGAAGCTGGCGATTTTGAAGTCAGAGGGCTAGATCGATATGGCCATGGATACCGGCGACAGCGACGACATCGTGGCGGGAATCAACGTCACTCCCTTGGTCGACGTATGCCTGGTCTTGGTGATCATATTCATGGTCACCGCGCCGTTGATGTCGGACCCGGTGCTGAAGGTGACCCTGCCCAAGGCCAGGACCGCGCAAGGCGAGGAAACGGATAAGTTGACCATCACCCTGAGCAAGGAAGGGGACTTGGCCCTCGACCATAAGATATTCAAATCGGTTGACGAGATGCGCGATGACCTCCGGGTGAGACTGGCCGGCAGCGAGTCCAAGTTCGTCATACTGCGCGCCGATGAGGAGGCCATGCACGGCAAGCTGACCGATCTGATGTCGGTAGCCAAGGAGGCGGGCGCCCAGCATTTGACGATCGCGACCGAGCAAAAGCGATGAGCATGAGCGCCAACGGATTGATCCAGAGGATGCCTGTCTCGGTGGTGGGCTCGATCGGTCTCCACGGGGCGGTGATGGGGTTGTTGTTCTACAGCGGCTCCTTCACGAAGAAGGAGAATATGCGCGTGATCTCGAACGTGGATCTGATCGTCCCGGTCAAGAAACCCGTGGCCTTGCCCCAACCCATCGCCCGCACCCCCACGCCGCCCAGCACGTGGAATTTCCTTAAAATGGCTCTTCCCACCGCCCCTAAGATCGAGCCCAAGCCATTGAACATCGAGTCCCGGATCGCCCGGCAGAATCTGATGAAGGCCGAGCCGAAGCTCCAGGATAAGGGCCGCATGAACGCGGGGCCCAAGATCGAGCAGCTCGATCTCGATAATCGCAGGCTGGACATGGCCGAGGTCGATATCAAGACCGAGAGTCGCAAGGCGGCTTTGGCCCAATTGCCCCGGTTGGAGGAGGTGGGACAGCGCCGCGTGGCCAATCTTCCCCAGGCGATGGCGCTCGAGGAACGCAGGCAGGAGGCGGCGCGGCTTCAAGGCCTTCAGGCCCAGGTCCAGGGCACCGAGCGGCGCGGGGCCGCACCCATCGCGAGACTGCAGGAAGCCGAGGGAGCGCCTCCCGCCAATTCGGGCTCGCGTTTCTCGCAGGCCATCGCCTCGCTTCTGCCGGCCGAGAACCCGCAATTTCAAATCAAGTCGGTGGCCACCGGCGCCATCGGCCAGAAGATCGAGGCTTCCGTTCCCGAACCGCCCGCTCGCAAGGCCGCGGAGGCTATGGGGAGCAGCAAGAAGGGCGTGGAGCTCGAGGGACCCATCAAGAACCGCCGCGTGATGCACTATGAGATACCAAGATTCCCGGATTGGGCAAAGCAGCAAGGCATACTCGAAGCCGTGGTTTCCATTCGGTTCTGGGTCTCCCGCCAGGGCGAGGTGCTCTCCAATATGAGGGTCGAGCACACCTCCGGCTACGGGCGCCTGGATAAGCTGGCGATGGAGGCCCTCAAGAATTGGAAGTTCGCCCCGATTTTGGTTGAGGAACGGCAGTGGGGAGTGATTACCTTCCGCTTCATCCTGGAGTGACTATGACAATGCTTCGAATCCTATCCGCGTCTTTAGTCCTGTGCTTGGGAACAGTTTTCGCGCAGGAATCCCAGCCCGACTCGAGCCAGCCGGCCCTGCCGGGGTTCGAGGCCGATAAGCCCAGGTCCGTGGAGGCTCCCCAGGGCGGCGCTCCCGCCCAAGAGAAGGCCCAAAACAAGCTGCCCCAGGCCACAGGCTCGGGCGGGATGCTCCCGGAGGTGGTGATCAAGGGACAAGAAGGCGAAAATCGCCTGGGCGGCTTGAAAAAGCCGGCTTTCAACATCGACATCGATCCCTACGAGACGATACGGCCCTCGTTGGCTCCCGACCAATCCCTGCTCCTGGCCATGTCGCCTTTGACCGTATCCTGGAGACGGACTCACCCGGAGTTCCTCATGAACGAAAGGGTGACCCAGCCCTATCGCATGACCTTCAGCCAGAGGCCCGGGATCGCCTTCCGCGTCAGGGACCAGCTTTCCGAGGTGCTCCAAAGGCGCGTCGATCCCAAGGAAGCCAAGCAATACTCCTGGAACCTGACCATAGCCGACGAGGAAGGCCGGGTATTCCATCGCTACGAGGGCTCCAACAATCCGCCCGAGGAGTTGGTCTGGACGGGCCAGAACGACCAGGGCGAGTGGATACGGGCCGGCCGCTCCTATTCGGCGGTCTATACCTTCACCGATCCCGCCGGATCCCCTAGGACCAGCGTGGGCAAGCCCCTGCTGTTCAGGGGGATCGTCCATCAGGAAGACACGGGCATGCACATCAGCATGGATTCCGCGATCCTGTTCGGCAGCAGCAAGGCTAATTCCGAGCTGACCCAGCCGGGTCATGACCTGCTCCGTTCCGCCGCCGACCTGATCAAGAGGCGTTTTTCGGGCATACCGATCAACGTGCGGGTCTTCGCCTCCACCAAGGAGCTGGGAGACATGCAGGCCAATGCCATCTACGACAAGCTGCTGCGCGAGCTGATGATGTCTCCCAGGAATATCACCATCGACGCGGCCCGCGCTCCCTACTCCGATCAAAGGGTGGAAATCATCCTCCTAAATCGGTAATATATTCCCTGTTGGAGCTTGCCTCCAACCAAAACCTTTAGTTATCAAGAACCGCCGGTTTTAGCGGTTCTTTTTAGGAGATTTAAATGGCTATCAACGTCGGCATCAATGGCTTTGGTCGCATCGGACGCCTGGTACTCCGGGCCGGAATCAAGCATCCAGCCTTGAATTTCGTGGCGGTCAATGACTTGACGGACGCGCCGACCCTGGCCCATCTGTTCAAGCATGATTCGAACTTCGGCAACTATCCCGGTTCGGTAGAGGCCGTTGGCAGCGACCTGCGCATCGACGGCCGGACCGTCAAGGTCCAGGCTCTTCCAGGGAAGCTTGGCCGGGTCCTTCTCGGCCAGGACCTTGACG
>JACQPG010000063.1 GCA_016207665.1 Elusimicrobiota bacterium
GAGTTCGCTTAGCTGCCGGGGCATCTTCTGCATGCTGTATATAATATATTAGCATACAGATATAAAAAAAGCAACGAGATGGGGGTCATGCACCCGATCAAGCCGGCAATCTTGACAATCCAAGGGTCATCTAGTACTATATTAACTAACCGGTTGGTTAATTAATGGCTAGACCCAAGGATCCCAAGGCGCGGCAGGTCATACTCGAGCAGGCGGAGCATCTCATCCACCTGCGCGGCTACCACGGGACGTCGATGGACGAGATCGCCCGCTGTTGCGGCATGACCAAGGCGAATCTCTTCCATCATTACGGCTGCAAGGACGATCTGGTGCTCGCGGTCTTCGACGCCAAGATGCGCGACTACCAGCGCCGGCGGGTCGAGCCGGGCTGCTGCCCAAACGACCCCATCCAAGCGGTGGGCCGGATCTTCAAGGACGCCGCCCGCCTTTTCGGCGGCAACGGCTGCCGGGCGGGCTGCTTCGTGGCCAACATGGCCTCCGAGATGAGCGACGTCAATGAGTCGTTCCGCAGCCGGGCGAGCGTCTTCTTCAGGGATTGGACCGACAGGCTGGCGCGCTGCTTCAGGAAGGCCCGATCCGCGGGCTATTTCGACGGCAGCCTCGAGCCCCGCTCGGCCGCCGAGACCGTGGTCTCGCTCTACGAAGGCGCCGTCCTGCTGGCCCGGGCTCACAGGGACGCGTCGGTGCTCGAGCGCGTGGGACAAGCCGCGCAAAGATTTCTCAGGCAGCATCAGAGCCGCCCGGCGAGGCGGCGATAGGAGGGAATACCATGGGACCGAAGCCGAAGACCCCCTGCGGTTGCTAACGGGGAGCGGGGCGGAGCCGGAGGCGCCGTAGCGCCGACTAGCTTCGCCCCGCTATATTTTCTATAAATCAAGAATGAACCTATCACTCCTCGCCGCCGCCCTATTTTCGCTCGCCTTCGCAGGCGAGCCCTCAAGAGAAGAGCTCAAGAGCGCGCTGCAAAAGAACCCCGATCTGGTGCTCGACGTGCTCAAGAGCAACAAGAAAGCCGTCTTCGAGATCGTCAACGAAGCCGCGCGCGAGGAGCAGGCGCGCCGGCAGCGCGAGCAGGACGAGCAGAGCCAAAGGGAGTTCGAGGAAGCCTTCAAGAACCCCAAGCAGCCGGAGATCACCTCGAAGACGCGCGTCCGCGGCAATCCCAAGGCCAAATATACCCTGGTTGAATACTCCGACTTCCAATGCCCCTATTGCGCCCGCGGATACCAAACGGTGGAGGCCCTTAGGAAGAAATACGGGGCCGACCTGCGCTTCGTCTTCAAGAATCTACCCCTTGATTTTCATCCTCAGGCCATGCCCGCGGCCAAATACCTGGAGGCCATCTCGCTGCAGTCCGAGGAGAAGGCCTGGCGATTCCACGATAGGCTCTTCGAGAACCAGTCCAAGCTGGGCGAGGAATTCTTCAAGGCCACCGCCCAGGAGCTTGGCGTGGACATGAAGAGGCTGGAGAAATATCTGCAAAGCCCCGAGGTCGCGGCCAAGATCGAATCGGACATGAAAGAAGCCAAGAAATTCAACTTCGAGGGGACCCCGGGCTTCCTCCTCAACGGGGTTCCGGTGCGAGGCGCCTACCCGGTCGAGCACTTCGAGGAGATCATCCAGAAACTGCAGTCCAAAAAATCCTAGAGCGCGCCGGCGCGACAGGAATTTAGGGCCGGCCGCGGACGCATTTCGGCCCGAAGCCTTCCCATATTGATATTGAGTCTCAATAACATTTGTGCTAGACTTTTCTTATTGAAACTCGGTTTCAATAAAAAATGACGCCCCCCCTGCTGATCGCAAGCCGGCTCCTGGCGGCCCTCGCATCCGCGGCCGCTTCCCCCGATATAATCAGAGCGCAATATGTCATGGGCACCGTCTGCGAGATCTCGGCTTATGGGCCTGCCGCCCCGTCCGCCGCGGCTCAAGCCCTGGCCGAGATCGCGCGTTGGGACTCCGTTCTGAGCCTTTATCAGGAGCAAAGCGAGGCGTCAAGGCTCAATCGGCTCGCCGGAGACGGGCCTTTCGCGGCTTCGCAACCTTTGTGGGAGGCGGTGTCCGAATCGCTGAGAATGGCCAGGAGCACGGGCGGAGCCTTTGATCCGACCGTGCTTCCCTTGATGCGCCGGCAGGCCGGGGCCGAAGCTCTGGTCGGTCATGAAAAGGTCCGGCTGGAGCCGGGCCGCCGCATTCGTTTCACCAAGCCAGGCATGGGCCTGGATTTCGGAGGCATAGGCAAGGGCCTGGCGCTGGATCGTGCGGCGGCACTATTAAGGAACAAAGGAGTGACGGCCGCCATGATCAATTTTGGCGGGCAGATCTACGCCCTCGGCGCCCCTCCTGGAGCGGGGGGCTGGCAGGCGCGGATCTCGGGGCTCGATGAGACGATCTGGCTTAAGGATGCCTCGATCTCGACCTCGGGGCAGAGCGAGAAACCGGGGCATATCGTATCCCCATTCACAGGCCGGCCGGTCGCCGGCCGCCAGGTTTCGGTGATTCTGCCCAGCGCCGCCGAGGCCGATGCCTGGTCCACCGCCTTATTCGTGCTGGGCCGCGAACCGGAGTCCTTCTCCGGCTGCTCTCTATTCCTAGGTGGCCCCCCGCCCGATTCCCGGCGCTGCCGCCCCTATCTAATGCCGTCACATGCTCACTCCCATGGAGGTAGTCGATGAAATGCCTGTTTATCCTAGCCTGCGCTGTCCTCGCCTCTCCGGCGCTGGCCCAAGACAAGATCAACGAACTCGAACGCAAGATCGAGGCCCTCTCGCAAGAAGTGGAAAGGATGAAGCTGGGACAGGCCGCGGAGCCCGCGGCCGCCGAGACGTCCATCCCGGGAGAGGCTCCAGCGGCCTCGAAGATCTATCGCTCCCCGGCCCAGCGGGTCTCGATAGGCGGCTATGGCGAGTTCATCTATGAGAACAACGCGGGACGGAACCAGAAGGGCGATGCGTCCGGACAGAGAGACGCCACGGATCTTCTTCGGGCGGTCCTGTACTTCGGCTATAAATACAACGACTGGATATTGTTCAACTCGGAGATCGAGTTCGAGCACGCGACCACCGGATCCGGGACCTCCAACCGGGGCGAGGTCTCGGTGGAGCAAGCCTACGTGGATTTCCGGCTCCATGATTATCTCGGTATCAGGGCCGGCAACGTGCTGGTCCCGATGGGCCTGATCAATGAGGTCCATGAGCCGACCACATTCCACGGCGTTCAACGTCCCTCGGTGGAGCGGACCATCCTGCCCTCCACCTGGAGGGAGAACGGCGCCGGCCTGTTCGGCGCGTTCGGCCCCCTGCGATATCGCAGCTACCTGGTCACGGGCCTGCATGGGGTGGCTACCAGCAACCCGACATCCTCGGGATTCAACGCCTCCAACGGCGTACGAGACGCTCGCACCAGCGGAGCCAAGACCTTCGCCGAGGACGGCGCCTGGGTCAGCCGCGTCGATGTCTCGCCCGTCGCCGGCGTGCTGGCCGGAGCCTCGCTTTATCTCGGTCAAGCCGATCAAGAGCTGACGGCGGCCAATATCCCTCTCACGCTCTGGGATCTGCACGGGCAGGCGGAGTGGCGAGGGGTGGAGCTGCGCGGGGTATACGTCGAGGGCAGAATCGGAAACGCCGACTCCGTCAATCAGGCGCAGGGATTGACGGGGCAAAACTCCATCGGTCGAAGGCTGTTCGGGGGCTACGCCGAGGCGGCCTTCAATGCCCTGTCGCTGACGGCCTCGCGGCATTATCTGGCGCCCTTCTTCCGTTACGAGCGCTATGACACGCAAATGCGCGTTCCGGGCGGATTCTCGAAAAATCCGGCCAACAGCCGAGTCGAGTACGCGCTGGGACTGACCTATAAACCCATCCCGCAGATCGCGGCCAAAACCGACTATAAATGGCGCCGTAATCAGGCGCGGACGGGGTCGAATATATGGAGCCTGGGCCTGGCCTATATATTTTGATGCTCCGACTTACGGCGCTGATCGCCCTCTTTTGCTCCTCTCCGGCGCAGGCCCGGGTGCTCATGTCGCAAAAAGAGGCCCTGGCCCTAGCTTTCCCCGGAGGGGAGCGAGTTGAGCGGCGGACCTTCTATCTTGATGAAAATCAGCGTCGAGCCGCGCAAGAAAGCGCCCGGGTTAAGCTAGAATCAATGGTATGGACTTATTATGTCGGCTTTTCCAGCCGGGGGATCTCAGGCTACGCCTATTTCGAGACCCACCTCGTCAGGACCATGAACGAGACATTCATGGCCGTGATTGACCCGGACGGCTCTTTGCGATTCGTCGAGATGCTCGCTTTCCTCGAGCCCGACGACTATCTCGCCGATGCTCGCTGGCTAAGGCAGTTCGAGGGCCGCGTCCTAGACCGCGACTTGTGGCTCAGGCGCGGCATACGCAACATGACAGGCGCGTCATTGACCTCTCAGGCCCTGACCGATGGAGTGCGCCGGGTCTTAGCCGTCCATTCCCTGGTTCAGGCGGAGGCCCGCCCGCGATGAAGCACATGCAGACAGGGGGATTCCAGAGCCATCCCTTGATGCGCCTGACGCTGCTTTGGAGCCTGCTGTTCCTCGCAGGGCTTTGGATCACAAACGCGGCGATGTATTTTTCCCGCATGGGGCTGACCCCCTCCTCGGTCCGATCCTATTATTTGGGCTCAGCCGAGGAATTCTCGCAGCCGCGCAGCTTCGCCTCGCTGCTCGAGGTCTCGCACAATCACCTGCCCATCATGGGCATCGTATTGCTGATGCTGACCCACCTCATGATCTTTTCCCCCTTCTCCGATAGAACCAAGAGGACATTCATCTCCCTGAGCTTCCTCTCCGCGCTGGTCCACGAGGCCTCGGGGTGGCTTGTGCGTTTCGTCGATGGCCGATTCGCCTTTCTCAAGATCGCGGGCTTTCTCGCCTTTCAGGCTTCTCTCGCTTTCCTCATCCTCACCCTGGCCCTCTTCCTCGCCCGCGGCTCGGAATCGACCCGTCGAGCCGGCTCGAGCCGCCAAGTCTAAGGAGACCTCCATGAATCGAATACAGCTTCTCTACGGCCTCGTAGCGGGCTCCACCATATTCCTGGGCCTTCCCGTGGCATGGATGACGCGAATATCCGAGAGAACGCGAGGATTCCTCAACGCGCTGTCGACGGGCGTCCTGATATTCCTTCTGGTCGAGATCGCCGGAAAGAGCATCGAGGGGATCGAGGAACTGCTGGTCTCCTCAACCGAGGGCTACGCCACGCTGACCAGCGCCTTGATCTTCTCGGGCGAACTGATCGCGGGTTTGGCCATCGGGCTGCTCAGCATGGTGTTCTTCGAGAACCGCTTCATCCGGCAGGGCAAGGACAAGCTGCCCTCTTCCTCGCGGGCGCATCACGTGGCCATGATGATCGCCGTGGGCATCGGCATACACAATCTGACCGAGGGCCTGGCCATCGCCCAAGCCACGGCCTGGGGGCAGGAGTCCATGGCCTTGTTCCTGGCGGTAGGCTTCGCCCTTCATAACGCGACCGAGGGCTTCGGCATCGCGGCTCCGCTCTCAGGCCAAAGGGCCAGCACCCGTTTCCTCCTTCTGGCCGGGCTTATCGGAGGCGGGCCGACCCTGGCCGGCGTGATCGTAGGCAGCTACGTACAATCGCAGGATTTCGCCATGTTCTCCTTCGGCTTGGCGGCGGGCGTCATTCTTTTCGTCATAGGGGAACTGCTGCATCTGGGACGCAGCCTCAAAGGCGAGGCTATTGCGGAGATAGGCCTTCTGACGGGATTCGCGATCGCCTTCGTCACCGAGATGCTGGTGGTTTGGAACGGACTCTGAACGAGTTGATGCTTCCAGCCCTGGGCTTCCTGCTCGGATTGCGCCATGCCGCCGACGCCGACCACGTCGTCACCGTCACGGCCCTAGCGGCGCGGCGGCGCGGCGCCTTCCCCGCCTTGTTGGTCGGGACGATTTGGGGACTGGGCCATAGCTTGACCGTGATGCTGACCGGCGGGCTCATCATATTATTCCGGCTCCAGGTGCCCGCGTGGACCGCGACGGGCCTGGAACTCGGCGTGGCCGCGCTATTGCTGTGGCTGGGCTGGAGCAATCTCAGGGGCGCGGGGGCCGGAGCTCTGCATGCCGAGCGGCCCGGGGGAGACCAAGGACATCGAATGCTCGGGCGGGCCGCTTTTGCCGGCTTCGTCCACGGCTTGGCCGGCAGCGCCGCCGTGGCCTTGCTGATACTCGCGTCCATTCCTCAGCCCGCCACCGCCCTGGTTTATTTGTCGGTTTTCGGCTTAGGAACCGTCCTGGGAATGGCCGCGTTCTCCGCGGCCATGGGAAAGGCGATAAGCTATCTCAGCCTCTGTTGGAAAACCACCGATAAAGTCTTGTCTTTTAGCACAGGCCTGCTGAGCTTGGGATTCGGCGCCTATCTGACCGTCCACATCCTTTTTACCCGATAATCCTGTTGCCGTATCGTAACCTATTTATCCTATAACTCTATTATAGAGGGAGAGAGGTCCCAATGGCGCCATTAGATGCGACCCAGGATTACGGCCATCAGAACAGCCAGCCCGCGGCTCTCGAGGGCCTGGCCCGGGAGGTGGTCTTCTCCGTGCAGCCTCTGTTCCAGGCCAAAGGCGTGAAGCTGGAGCTGCTCATAGCCCCTCAACAGACCTTCGTTAAGGCCTCCCGCATGGAGCTGGTTCAAGCCCTCATCGAGCTCGCCTCCCAGGCCCTGAAATCGGCGATGCCCTCGCAAAAGGTGTGCTTTTGCCTGGCCCATCAAGGCAACGAGATATTGGTCGATATCCGGATCACCGGAGAGCCCAATGGCGCCAGCTACGAGTCCCTGAGCGTCGCGCGCCAGATCCTCGCCCCATTCGGCGCCCAAGCCGGACAAGAACGATGGCTTGAAGGTCCCCATTTTTGGCTGAGCTTGCCGTTCCTTTCGAGCTCATTCGGCCCGGTAGAAGCGGCGCCCGCCTGAGCGCATCCATGGATTCCCAGAATATCCCCTCGATCCTTCAGACCCTTCAAGCCGCGGCCTCCGCGCTCAAGCAGCATTTGGCCATGGTGGAAAACAGCGCCCACGCCGTGCAGTCCGGGGGAGGCCCGGAGTACGGCTCCAAGATCATGCTCTCCTGCAAATCGATCAAGGAGATCATCGCCACCTTCGAGGAGATGTTGCACCCCAAGCGCTCCGGCCCAGAGACATTCGCTCTCGAGACCCTGATCGAAGAGTCGATCCGCGACATCGAGAACGCCTTTTCGGTCGACGTCTCATCGATCGCCACCCAGTTCTCCTCGGCGCAGACCTTCATCCGCGGCGAGCCTCATCAACTTCGACGAGCCCTGGGGGAGCTGATCTATCATGCGTTGAAGACGATACCCGCCCGCGGTTCGCTTCGGCTGATACTCTCCAAGCATGCCCATGAGATCACGCTCGATATCAATGAGGAGGGCTCGGCGCTCGGGCAGCCTCCAAAACCGGGCTCCGGCTGCACGCCGTCATCCCTGGCCAGCGCCTACGAGATCATCGAGTGGCATGGCGGCAGGCTCAACTGCCAGCTGCCAAGAGTGATCATCACCTTACCTTACATGTGGAGCTCCTACATCCCCTGGAAGCCGGCCAGCCCGCCCCCGGCCTCCGGAGGAGACGCCCAACCAGTTGTCCGACGGACCCCTAAAATCCTACCATAGGGTTAGGAGGTCCTTATGTTCTTCTCAAAAATCCCCGAGATGACCGTGGAGCAGCTCAAGGAAAAACTGGATAAGAAGGAGCGTTTTATCCTGCTTGACGTCAGGGAGCCCCGCGAGCATCAGCAGGCCAGCATTCCTCAGGCCAAGCTCGTTCCCATGGCTGAGCTTCCCAACCGCTTGGGAGAGCTTGACAAATCCCAGGAGATCGCGGTGATGTGCAAGGCGGGAGGGCGCTCCGCGCGAGTCACTAAGATGCTCCGGGAAAACGGGTTCAACGCCGTCAACGTGGCCGGCGGCATCGACGCCTGGTCGGACCGCATCGACCCCTCGGTACCGCATTACACCTATTAGCCGGGCCTCTTGAGCGTCCGGGATGCCCGAGCTCCCCGAGGTCGAGACGGTCCGACGAGTTCTCGAGGAAAGACTCAGGGGGCTGAGGATCACCGCCTACAAGTTGGGGCAACCCACATTTTATCGCCGGCCTCCGGATCTGAAGCATCTGATCGGCTCGACGGTCGAGTTCGTGAGACGACGCGGCAAGTATCTGGTTGTCGGCGTTTCAGGCCGGCGCGAGCTGGTGCTGCATTTGGGCATGTCGGGACGCCTGGCTTTCGGCGCTGCCGGTCCTCATCTGAGGTTCCAGCTCATGCTCCAAGGAGAGATACTTGGTTTCCATGACGCCAGGCGCTTCGGCCGCGTCGGCTGCCCCCTTCCCGAACTCGGCCCCGAGCCTCTGGACTCTTGTTTCGACCCCGCTTACCTGCATAAGGCTCTTCACGATCGCAAGGCTCCGATCAAGGCTTTGCTGATGGATCAGCGCATCGTGGCCGGCATCGGCAATATCTATGCGACTGAGTCCCTGTTCCAGGCGGGGATCAAGCCCCGCCGGCCCGCGGGCCGCCTCTCCAAGCCGGAAATGGCACGGCTCGTGAAAGCCATCAAGACGGTTCTTCGACGGGCCGTGAAGCTGGGCGGCAGCACCTTGGAGGACGCCGCCTATTTGGACCCGCTCGGACGCCCTGGACGCTTCCAGAAACGCGTATCGGTCTATGGGCGGAGTGTCGGGGCCTGCGGCCACGCTCTCAAGGCCACCCGGAAGCCCATCAGCGGCCGCACCAGCCTATTCTGCCCCATCTGCCAGAAATAGGGCCGACGCGGACTCAGGCGCTCCGGGCCTTGATTTTCGGGGGATCACCGGCTATAACACCCTCATGAGCGAGCCGGAAACGGAGCTGGATGGCCAGGCCTCTGTTCTAGCCGATCCCAAGACCAAGTTGGTCCTTCTCATCGAGGATGACGAGGGGCAGCGGGACCTCATAAAACACCTGGTCGGCGCCGAGGGTTTCAGGGTCGAAATGGCCGCCAACGGCAAGGAAGGGCTCAAGCAAGCCCAGCGCCTCAATCCGGACCTGTTGCTCATCGATCTGATGCTGCCGGGAATAGGCGGCTATGAGCTTGTGCGCGAGTTGCAAGCCTCTGGCTTGGGGGAGGCTCCGGTGATCGTGCTGACCGCCAAGTCGATGGCCGCCAAGACCATCGAGATGATCAAGCAAGAGCCGAACGTGAAAGACTTCTGGGAAAAACCCCCGTCATCGGCGCAGGTCACCTCCATCCATTCGCTTCTCAAGACTCTTCCCCCCTTGGGAGGGTCGGCGGGGCCGGAGTCGATCTAGGACTGGGCCAGCACGGCCAGGGTGTCCTTGAGCCGGCCCAGCCGGGCTTTGGCCGATTCGTATTGAGACCGGGCCGTCTCGATCTCGGCTTGCGGAGCGCGAGCCAAGAACTCCTTATTCTCGGCTTTGGCCGCGATCTTTTGGAGCTCGGACTGGCACTTAGACAGCTCCTTCTCGAGCCTTATCTTCTCCTTGGCGAAATCGATAAGGCCCTTGAGCGGCACGAAAAAAGTCGCCTGAGACGAGACGGCCGTGGCGCTCTGCGGGGGCCTCGTCCCCCCGTCCCAGAACTCGATGGATTCGAGCCTGGCCAGGAAATTAAGATAGCCCGAATGGTCCTCGATCAAGCGGCGGGCGCCATCGCCGGAAGCGGCGGCGCAGACCCGAAGCTTGAGGCCCGGAGCGATATTGAGTTGCGCCCTCAACGAGCGCAAAGAGTCGACCATCTCGGTCAAGGCTGCCATCGCCAGCTCGGCTTGGGGATTGGACCAATCGAAGGCTGTCTCAGGGGCCCGGGCCCGGTACAAGAAATCGCTCCCATCCTCGGAGTAGGGCTTAAGGGCCGAGAAAAGCTCCTCGGTGATATAGGGCATGAACGGATGCAGCAGCTTGAGCATCCCCGAAAGCACCTGGATCAATATGGCGCGCACGGCCTCCTTGCTCGGCCCGTCGGCGCCTTGCAGCCGGATTTTCGCCAGTTCCACGTACCAGTCGCAATACTTGTCCCACAGGAACTCATAGAGCGCGTCGGCGGCCGCGGCCACATTCCGCTCCTTCATCCGATCCCGAGCCTTGGATATCGCCTTCTGGTACTCGGAAAGTATCCACCGATCCGCCAGCTCCAGCCCGCCATGCGAGAGGCTTTCGAGCCGGTATGCTCCGGATGAAGGGCTATCGGGCAGATTCATGAGCACGAAGCGGGTCGAGTTCCAGAGCTTATTGGCGAAGTTGCGCGAGCCCAATATCGAATCCTCGGCAAAAGGAATATCCCGACCGGGGTGAGCCTGGAGTATGAGCGCGAAGCGGAGCGCATCGGTGCCGTATTTCTCCATCATCTCGAGAGGATCGATGACGTTGCCTAGGGACTTGGACATCTTCTTTCCGCTCTTATCCCGGACGATGCCGTGTATGATGGCCTGCGAGAAGGGGGGGGCCTTGAGGAACTCGATCCCGCTCATCTGCATGCGCGCCACCCATAGATAGAGTATCTCGTAGCCGGTGACCAGGACCTGCGTCGGATAATAGTAGCGAAGTTGCTCGCCGCCGTCCGGCCAGCCGAAAACGGACATGGGCCAGAGGGCCGAGGAGAACCATGTGTCGAGCACATCGCCGTCCTGGATCCAAGAAGCGGAATGGCCATTCTCGCAGGACCTGGACGGCTTTTCCCATGACACGACTATGCCGTAATCCCCCTTCCGGGCCCGGCCGTGATAAACGGGCTCCCCCCCGACATGGGTGATATCGGAGCCATGGCATCCAGAGCAATACCAAACGGGGATGCGATGCCCCCACCAGATCTGGCGGGAGATGACCCAAGGCCTGATCTTCGAAAGCCAGTCCCGATAGGGTTTGGCCCAATTGTCGGGTGAAATCCTGAAACGGCCGCCGTCGAAGGCCTCGAGCGTCTTGGGGGCCAGCCTTTCCTGGTGAAGGAACCATTGCATGGAGACCAAGGGCTCGATGGTCTGGCCGCAGCGATAGCAGACCACCACGGAATGCTTGTAATCCTCCTTCTTCTCGAGAAAGCCCAGGTTTTCAAGATCGGCCACTATCCTCTTGCGAGCTTCGTCGCGGTGCAGCCCCGCGTAGGCGCTCACGCCGCACTCGGGCAAAATGTGCCCGTCCCGCCCGATGACGGTCATGGAGGGCAGCTTGTGCCGGCGCCCGATCTCATAGTCATTGCGATCATGCGCCGGAGTCACCTTTACGGCGCCGGTCCCGAACGACGGATCGACCTGATCGTCGGCCACCACGGGGATCAGCCTTCCGGTCAGGGGCAACCTGACTTTCTTGCCGATCAAGCCCCTGTAGCGTTCATCCGAAGGGTGCACGGCCACTCCGGTGTCCCCGAGCATGGTCTCCGGCCGAGTAGTGGCTACGATCAAGCCCTTGCCTCCGGATTCGGCCGGATAATGGATATGCCAAAGAGCGCCCTTGCGCTCCTCGTACTCCACCTCGTCATCGGAGAGGGCCGTCCCGCAGCGCACGCACCAGTTGATCATGAGCTCCGTCCGTTCGATCAGCCCGGAGTCCCAATAGCCCTGGAAGGCCTTGAACACGGCCTTGGCGCGGGGCTCGTCCATGGTGAAGGCCTCGCGATCCCAATCCAAGGCGCAGCCGAGCCTGCGGAGCTGGCCCAAAATGGTCTTCTTGCAGTCTCGGGTCCACGATTGCATGCGCTCGAGAAATTTCTCCCGGCCCAGCTCATGGCGGCTCTTGCCCTCGGCCTTGAGCTGTCTCTCCATGACGTTCTGGGTCGCGATGCCCCCATGATCGGTTCCCGGCACCCAGCACGTCTCGTAGCCGTGAAGCCGATACCAGCGTATCAGCACGTCCTGGAGCGTGTTGTTGAGGGCATGCCCGAGATGAAGGGCTCCCGTCACATTGGGCGGCGGTATGACGATGGTGAACTTGTCGGGATTGCCCGAAGGGACGGAGCGGAATAGGCGGGCCTCATGCCAGAGCTCGAGCCACTTGGCCTCGATCGGCTTGGGGTCATAGGCTTTGTCCAGCATGGGGCAGAGGGCTCCTAAAGCAGGTCGCTGGCCAAGGCGGCGAGGGGGCTTCGCTCGCTCTTGGTGAAGGTCACGTGGCCGAATAACGATTGGCCCTTGAAGCGCTCCACGAGATTGGTCAGGCCGTTGGACGCCGCGTCCAGGTAGTAGTTGTCGATCTGATACGGGTCCCCGGTCAGCACTATCTTGGCCCCCTGGCCCGCCCGCGAGATGATGGTCTTGACCTCATGGGGCGTGAGGTTCTGGGCGTCGTCGATGACGATGAACAGGTTGGGCAGGCTTCGCCCGCGCAGGTAGGTCACGGCCTCGATCTCGATGGTCCCCTCCTCGATGAGCATCTGTATATCCATGTCCGTGGTCTCAAGCGACCCCTTGGGCCGTTCCAGGAGATAGCTCAGGTTATCGTAGATGGCGCCCATCCAATTGGTGAGCTTTTCCTCCTTGGTGCCGGGCAGATAGCCGATGTCGTGGCCCACGGCCACGACGGGACGCCCGACCAGGATGCGGCGATAATGCTTCTCCTCCAGGGTCTGGTGCATGGCGGCCGCCAAGGCAAGCAAGGTCTTACCCGAACCCGCCACGCCCACGAGGCTGACGAGCTGGATGTCCTTGTTGAAGAGGAGCTCGATGGCGAAGCGTTGCTCGATGTTGAGCGGCTTCACTCCCCAGGGGGCCGCGTCCGCGCGCAGCAAGGGGGTCAGGGCGTGGACCTTCGGATCTAGGCGGGCCAGAGCGCTCTGGGAGCCGCCCCCCTGGTCCTTGAGTATGATGAACTGGTTGTTGACGAACTCGCGGCCCTGCAGGACGAGCTTCTTCTCCTTATAAAAGCGGTCGATGTCCGTCGCCGGCACCGGGATCTCCTCCCAGCCCCGGTAAAGCTCCTCGATGTCGATCTTCTCCTTCTCGTAATCTTGCGCCTCCAGCCCCAAGGCCTCGGCCTTGATGCGGAGATTGATGTCCTTGGTGATGAAGATCACGTTTTCGCCCAACTTCCTCAGATATTGGGCGCAGGACAGGATCTCGTTGTCCTTGGTCTCCATGGAGAAGGTCTTGGGCAATCCCCCGTCGACCTGCATCTCCACGCGCAGATGCCCTCCGTTCTCGAGCGGCACCCAGTTGGACAGCTTGCCCTTCTTGCGCAATTCATCGAGCTTGCGGGCGATGAGGCGAGCCGAGCGCCCGCGCTCGTCGTTGGAACGCTTGAAGGTGTCGAGCTCCTCGATGACGGGAAGCGGAAGCACCACCCTGGACCCGGCGAAGGAGAACATGGCCATGGGGTCGTGAAGGACGACATTGGTGTCTAGCACGAAGGTTTTCATTGGGCTACCGCTCCCGGCTGCCGGAATGGTGGAACGAACTCGGCGAAGGCTTGGTTCGCCATGAAAATCCCCTCCCGCGTCAGGCTCACTCGATCGCCCTCGCGCTGGATCAACCCGCGGCCGGCGAGGCTCTCCCACTCGTCGCGGAAGGCTTGCTCGATCTCACGGCCCGGGGCGAAACCGCGGACCAAGCGCAGCCCGAGCATCGCCCTCTCTCCGAGCTTCTCCTTGCCCGAAAGCCTTTCCGAATGCGCGACGGGCCTGCGCCCCGCTTCGACGGCCTGGCAATAGGAGGGCAGGCGGTCCATGTTCGAAGATCTCTCCCCGTCCAAATAGGACGCCGCGCCACAGCCCAGGCCTATGTACTCGTCGTCGCGCCAATAGAGCTGATTGTGCGCGGACTCGTATCCGGGCCTGGCGAAATTCGAGATCTCATAGTGACGGTACCCGTTTCTCTCGAGCCGCTCCAAGCTCGCCTCGAACATATCCCGCGCCAGGCTCTCGTCCGGCTCTACTTCCCGCTTGCCGAACAAGGTCCGGTCCTCCACCTGTAGGCCGTAAAGCGACAGATGCTCCGGCTCAAGCGCGAGAACACCGTCCAGGCTGCGAAGGCAGCTCTCCAGCGTCTGTCCCGGCAGGCCGTACATCAGGTCCACGGAGAGGGCCCAATTCCCAGCGCGGCGCGCCGCCGCATAAACCTCCAGGAAATCCGCGGCGCTATGCCTGCGGCCTATGGACTTGAGAAGGGCGTCGTCGAACGTCTGCAAGCCAAGGCTTAAGCGCGAGACCCCGTTGTCGCGCAAGGCCGCGATCTTGGCGGGCGAAAGACTCTCCGGATTGGCCTCGAAGGTGAGCTCCTGGAAGCGGCTGCGGGGATAAGCCCCGCTGATCAGCGCGAAAAGCCGCCGGATCTGCTCTTCGTCAAGCTCGCTGGGCGTGCCTCCCCCGACATAGAGCGTGACGGGGTCGCGCTCAGGCATCAAGGCCGCCTCGATCCCCAAAGCCGAGAGATACCGGTTCACCGTGCCTCCCTGGCCGGCGAAGGCGGTGAAGTCGCAGTAAAAACATTTGACGCCGCAGAACGGGATATGGACGTAAAGTCCGGCGGAGAGGCTCAAAGCTTAATTCTTCTTCAAGAACATCGAGATCACGTCGATCGGGACCGGGAAAATCGTCGTCGAGTTCTTTTCAGTCGCGATCTCGGACAAGGCTTGAAGATAACGCAGTTGAATCGAAGCGGGACTCGCTGAAAGGACGGTGGCCGCCTGGGAAAGCTTTTCGGAGGCCTGGAGCTCGCCCTCCGCATGGATGATCTTGGCGCGTCGCTCGCGTTCGGCCTCGGCCTGGCGGGCGATGGCGCGCAGCATCTCCTGGGGCAGGTCCACGTTCTTGACCTCGACGTTGCTGATCTTGACGCCCCACGGCTCGGTATGGGCGTCCAAGATCTGCTGGAGCTCGGCATTGACCTTCTCCCGGTTGGCGAGCAGATCGTCCATCTCCATCTTTCCCAACACGCTGCGCAAGGTGGTCTGCGCGAGCTGGCTGGTCGCGTAGATATAGTTCTCGACCTGGACCACCGCTCTTTCCGGGTCCATGACCTTGAAATAGAGCACGGCGTTGACCTTCATCGAGATATTATCCTTGGTGATGATGTCCTGGGGAGGGACGTCCAGCACCAGGGTCCGCAAACTGACCTTCTGGGCGCTCATCAGGCCGGGGATCACGATGAACGGGCCGGGTCCCCCCACGCGCCAGATGCGGCCGAGCACGAAAATGACCAGGCGGTCATATTCATTGACGATGCGAATGCAGCTTAACACGAAAAAGGCGACGATGCCCAACAATAGGAGAGACATAATCCTTCCTTCCGAAGGAGCAAAACTTCCCTTCGGTTACGAGTTTATTTTGGCAAATACGGAAGAATCAGGCAAGCCGCTGAAGCGCCCGCGCGACCTACCGGAATAGGCGCTTGAGCATGACGGGGGCGACGAAAGTCGTGGCCACCACCATTCCTACCACGGCGGAATAGAGGCTGGAATCGATGGCGCCCGCGGCCAGGCCCACCTGAGCGAAGATCAAGCCGACCTCGCCTCGCGGCACCATCCCGGCCCCGATGCCCAGGCGGTTGAGACCGCCTCCCCAGGCCGCCCAGCCGCTCACGATCTTACCAGCCACGGCCAGAGCGATTATCGTGATCGCTAAGCCCAGCATGGGGACATTGCCGGGCACCAATGGGTTATACGCGCTCAGATCCACCTTGGCTCCCACCATCACGAAAAATATCGGCATGAAAATATCCGCGATGGGCTTGAGCCGGCCGTCGATGTCCTCTCTCTTGTCCGTGGCCGCCAGGAGCATGCCGGCGGTAAAAGCCCCCACGATCAAGGCCGTGCCTAGGAGTTGGGCGAACAAGGCCATGGAAAAAGCGAAGATGATCGACGAGACGATGAGTATGCCTCTGACCTGCATGCGTTTGGCCACCGTGACGAGCGTCCTCGAGACCATCGGACCCAGCCATAACGCCAGCCCAAAAAAACCCGCGGCGAGCATCGTGGTGCGCGCGATGGAAAGCCACGAAAAAGCCCCGGAATGGGCCATGCCTTCGACCGCCGAGAGAATGATGATCCCGATGATGTCGTCGATCACCGCCGCTCCGAGTATGATCTTGGCCTCCACCGCCTCGAGCCTGCCCAGATCCGCCAGCACCCGAGCGGTGATGCCGATGCTGGTGGCGGTCATGGCCGCGCCGATGAACACGGATTGCACTCCCGAGTAGCCCAACGCCTCCATCAATCCGAAGCCCAGGACGAAGGGGGCCGCCACGCCCACGCAGGCCACGGCCAGGGACTTAGGGCCGGCCGCGAGCAACTCCTCCAGATCGCTGTGAATGCCGGTCTCGAAAAGAAGCAAGAGCACGCCCAGCTCGGCCATCAGGCCGAGGACGGCGTCGTCGGGACGGAAGGAAGGAAACAATCCCAATCCCAGGAGGACCCCGGCCAGAAGCTCTCCCAGGACGGCCGGCTGGCCGAGCCGCTCCGCGAGCTCCCCGAAAAGTTTGGCTCCTAAGAGAATGACTACCAGATTGATCAATAGGGAGATAATGCCGGCTTCATGCATAGGCGGCCCGCTCAATACCCACAGAAAGAGTCTATCAGGTTCGTTATCCCGAATCTAGAGGCGTCGGCGGATGAGCCGGGGCCGTCCATCTTGCAGCAAGACTTCCGCCGGGAGGGACCTGGAGTTGTACCGTGATGCCATGGAAAAGCCATAGGCGCCGGCCTGGAGAATGGCGAGAGTGTGCCCGGCCTCCGTGGCGGCCGGAAGGGGATAATCCCGCGCAAAGAAGTCGGCCGATTCGCATACGGGACCGGCCACGTCGAAGCGGGCGCTGTCTCGGCCCCGTCGAGCCGGCCATATAGGATGCCTCGCTCCGTACAAAGCGGGCCGGATCAAGTCGTTCATGCCCGCGTCCACGATCAAGAACCGGCGCCCATAAGCCTGTTTGCGATACAAGACCCGCGTCAGCAGTATCCCCGCCTCGGCCATGATATAGCGGCCCGGCTCGATCAAGGCCCTGGCCCGCGGCCAGGGAGCGATCTCCCGCTCGAGAAGGCGGGACAGCCGGCGAGGATCGATCCCGGGATCGCGACCCTCGCCGATGCCGAGTCCTCCGCCGAAATCGATGAGCTCGGGCTCGATGCCCCTTCCGCGCAAGGTCCTCAGCAATCCGGTGATCGCCCGGGTCGCGGACTTGTAATCCTCTACATCCGATATTTGCGAGCCGATATGGCAATGGATTCCCGCGATTCGAAGCCAGCGATTTCGGCGGGCGCGATCGTACATGGATAGGGCCTCAGCCGGCTCGACACCGAACTTGCTTCCTCGGGCGCCGGTGGCTATATGCGGATGGGTGCGCGCGGCCACGCCCGGATTGACCCGCACGGAGATGGCGGCCGGGCGTTTGAGCGCTTTAGCGACGCTCTCAAGCGCCTCGAGCTCCTGCGAAGACTCCAGATTGACGCTCAGCAAGCCCGCGCCTACGGCCGCCCGCAACTCCTCACGGGTCTTGCCCACGCCCGAGAAGAGCACCCGCTCCGCGGGAAAGCCGGAGGCCAGGGCAACCTCGAGCTCCCCACCCGAGACTATATCCGCGCCCAGGCCTTGACGAGCCATCAACCGGCACAGCCGGGGATTGGAATTGGCCTTGAGCGCGTAGCAGACCAACCACCGGGGCGCCGGAAAGGCCGATTGCAGCGCCCGAGCGCGGGCCTGGGCCTGCCGCGCGGAATAGACATAGAGCGGGGTGCCCCAGCGCAGGGCGAGGCTCTCGAGCGGCACGCCCTCGAAATGCAAGCGTCCGGCTCGATAGTCGATCATCAGAACAACTGGCCGAGATAGACGTAAAAGACGCCTCCCGCCCGGCCGCTGACTCGGCGCGCGTAGTCCATGGAGACGACCAAGGGGAACTCCTGCAGGATAAAAGTGTAGATCTTGATGCCGAGCCCCGCGGAATGGCGCAAATCCCGGAACTGCAGGGAGGACAGCTGGCCGGAACTGGTCCAAGCGTATCCCGAATCGGCGAAAAGGTTGCCGAATATGGCCTTGAAATAGAAATCCGGGAAGAAATACCACATGTAATAGTTGAGGTCGGGCAGTACCGGGAAACGCCACTCGGCGTTGGCCACGGCCAGGCGGCTGCCCACGTCCCGCGTGGTGCTGCGCGCGAAACCGCGCACTCCTCCCAAGCCGCCGAGCAGTATCTGAGGAGAATCGGGCCCGAAAGTCTGGAAACCGGCGGCCCGCAAGGCGATGGTGTTTTGGCTGGCGATCGGCACGAATTGATGGGCCTCGACGCCGGCCAGGTTATAGCGCTGGCTGCCGCCCAACACCTCGAGCAACTGGGAGTAAGAGAGTCTGAAGCGATTGCCCGCGGTGGCGACCAAGTAGCGCCCACGCGAGGTATCGCGGACGAAGGCGGCCGATACGGCGCGGCTTTCGCGGTGCCCGATGCCGCCGTCGAATCCGCTTTCCACCCGCCGCTCCGTGGCGCTCTCGATGATGCCCTCTACCCTATGATAACGGTCCAAAGGAAAAGCGGCCCCCAAGAATTGCGCGTGCACGGCCCGGTCGACGTTGCCGTTGGTGTCGGGATCGATAAGGCCCTCCCGGCCGATGCCTTGGACGCCGGCGAGTATCTCGGGGCGGTAGCGAGAGTAGCTGTAGGTGGCCGAATAATCAAAGCTGCTTCCCGAATGGACGTTGACCAGCGCGGTATTCTTATGAGTCCCGGTCAGGTCCGAGCCCTGCCAATAGCTGGTCCAGAAGAATCCGCCCACGGAGGAGAAGAAAAAGGCCGGAAAAAACAGGTCCGTGGAATAGCTGAATCGATAAGGTCTCTCGGGCCCGATGGCCACCGCAGACGTCGATCGTCCGACGCTGCCCATGCCGGGCATCAGGAACTTCTCGTCCTTGGTCGGAGAATGAGCTTGCCCGGGGAGCTCCTCAGAAAGGAAATCGGCCCGCGAACCCTTGTAGATATGGACGTTTCCCCGGCGCAAAGCCGCGAAGGCGATCTCCCCGTCGCTCGCGTAAGCGGGAGTGAACGTGCCGCCGATGCTTCGGGTAAGCCTCCGAGCGCGGCCCGACTCGAGATCCAGCTCGCATATCTCTGAACTTTCGCCGTCCTCGCGTATGAAAAGGACGCGGCGGCCGTCCGGAGAGACGATCGGGTCTCGCGCCTCTCCGCCCACGTCCTCGATGCGGCGAAGGGACCGGTCCTTGAGATCCAAGAGGTAAAGCCGCCTTTCATAATTTCCGGCGCTCAACGGGTCCAGTATCTCCGCCGAATAAATGACGGCTTGACCATCCGGAGTGAATACGGGCATCTGGTCGTCATGGGGATCGTCGGTCAAGCGCTCGATGCGCCCCGAATCCCTCTGGTAGAGATAGAGATCGGTGAAGCCCTCTTTCATCCCCGAAAAGACGACCCGAGCCCCGTCCGGGGAGAACTGGGGCTGGGAGATGGTCATGAAGCCGTCCAAGGTCCTGCGATCCAGGCGGCCCTCGACCAAGTCATAGAACACGATGGCATCGCGATGGTTCTTCGTCCCCGAGAAGGCCAGCGTCCTTCCGTCAGGTGAGATCGAGAGCACGCGCGAAAGGTTGGCGAAGTGCCCCAGCGGCACGTTCTCGATGGGGACATAGCCGATATCGATGCCGCGGGAACGGCCCGTGCGCAAGTCGAGCTCGCGCAGCCGGGGAGGATGCCCCGAACCGGTGGTCAAATAATAGAGCCTGCGGCCGTCTGGAGAGATCACCGGGGAGGTGTTGAACTGCGGGATATTATCGCCCGTGGCCGTCAGGGGGGCCCCGTAGGCGCCCGGCTCCTCGAGCTTTCTCTCCCGGACGATACGGCGGTATTTCGTCTCGAGATACTCCCGGTACTTGGCGTCGAACTGGAAGGCGTCCAACCCGATGATCTCTGCCAGCACCTGGCTGGTCTCAAGCCTCGATTCGAAAAGCTTGAGCATGTCCCCGACCTTGCGCCGGCCGTACTGCGCGCCCATGAATTCCAGGGCCGCGGCTCCCTGCTTATAGGCGAGCGTGATCTGATGGGGCTTGAGATGGCCGAAATGCTCGAGCCGGGTCAATGGGATCAGGGTCTGGGAGGTCGCCGCGTCCCTGATGGTGAGCTCCTCCAGGGCCGACTCGATATGATAGGTCAGGTAGCCGGCCATGCCCTCCATCATCCACAAAGGATAGACGATGGTCTTGAGTATCTTGCCCGAGCGCCAGAAGCCGGAGATCAGCACATGGAACTGGACGATGTGCACGAACTCGTGGGTGATCACCTCGTCGAGCCATTGCATGGTCCCGTCGTTGTAGACCATGAATCGGTTCTTCAAGGGCTCGGTGATGCCGCCCGTCCCCTCCCCGACGAAAGCGATGCTGGATTGCTGGAAGTCGTTGGGATTGGCGAAGAGGAAGAAGGGGCGCCGCTCCCAACGCATCTTCCGCTTCTGCGGCTCCGAAGCCCACGAGGGCGGCTCGACCGGCACGTCCAAGGCCTTGGTGACGCGCTCGAAAGCCCGCTCGAGTATCTCGGCGGTACGGCCCACCAAAGGCTCCGAGCCTTCGTAGTAATAGATGTCGAAATGCTCGGTGGAACGGACCCTCCAATCGAAATCGCGGATACGGACCTGATTCTGTCCGAAGCCGGAGACGGGCGGCGAATGACAGACGAGAAAAGCGGCCGCCAGCCCGAGTGCCTGCCAGCGGCGGTATCTCACGACTTTTTGGCTATGTCCTTCCTTCGGGGGGGGTAGCGGCGGTTGAGGTCCCGCAACGCCGCCTTGGCCTGCCCATCCTCGGGCGTTTCCTGCAACACCAACTGCCAGGAGGAGCGGGCCTCGTCGATCCGCCCCAGCTTCTGATAAGCCGCGGCGAGAGCGCTGTTGAGCTTGGCGGCCGGGATGCCCACGATCGGCCCCAGGGCCTGGGACCGGAGGAAATGATCCAGGGCCTGATCGAACTGGCCTTGCTCGAAGGCGATCTGCCCCAGATAGAACTCGGCCCTCCGAGCCGAGACCGGGTCCATGGACCTGAGCTGGTTGAACGACTTGATCGCTTGCTCCGTGGACTTGGCCGCCCATAGGCTCAGGCCCAGATTCTCCTCGACAAGGCTGTCGTTGGGAAAATGGAATTTCAACCTTTCATACTCCGCGACCGCCTCTTTATAGAGTCCCTGCCGGTAGAGCAGCTTGGCCTCGAGGAGGCGGATTTCCTTGTCGTCGGGATAGTGCCTGAGGAATCGCCTGAATTCCTCGAGAGCGTAATCGTAGAGGCCCACTTCCTGGTACATGATGCCCAGGCAATAGAATATCCTCGGATCGAGAGCCCCCAGATCCCTGGCCTCCTCGAGCTCGTTGATGCCCTCGGGAAATGATTCCTTCCCCTTCTCTAAATACAGCGTGCCGAGCTCGACCTTCGATACCAGATCGTGAGAATTGATATTGAGCCGCTCTTGGGCCGCGGCTATCGCGGAGTCGATCTGGGCGACGGGCGGGAAGTCGATCTTTCGGCGAGCGTAGGAGCCGATGTCGCGCAGCATCAAGGAAATGGCGCCCAGGAAAGCCAGGGTCAAGGCCACGATGAGCCCGGCGACCGTCTTGGCGTTGAGCCAGTCCAAGCTCGGCCACGGCAGGGCCGCGCTTCTGACGCGGGCCGCCAAGGTCTCCGGTCCATGCCTCGGGCCGGCATGTCGGCTCACGCCTATTTCTCCTCAGGCGAAAGGAGCTGTCCGAGCGTGAGAGGCGGCGGGGCCTTGAGATACTTGGCCAGCCGTTTGCGATCCTTGATCTCGTTGTACTTGGCGATGGAGACGTTGATCTCGAAGGTATCCGGATTGACCCCCAGCACGACGGCCGACACCTCGTCGCCCGGCTTGAGAGGGGAATCCGGGTCGCACTCGGCCGGGCCGCAGAAGGCCTTGGTCTTGGCATCGATCGACAGGCGGACTCCTTGAGCTCCGGCCTCGACAACCTTGCCATGCACCACGGATTTGGGCGCGAATTTCTTGCGCAACGCGTCGGCAGGATTGGACTGGAGCTGCTTGATGCCCAAGAGGATCTGCGGCGCGTCCGGACCCTCGGGCGGATTCTCCGGCTTGGAAAGGACCTTGGCCCGCACCTTGTCGCCTCGCTGGTAATTGGGGCGATTGGAGCTGCCGCCCCAAGCGATGTCCGAAATCCGTATGAGGCCTTCCACCCCTCCGATATCTACGACCAACCCGGCGGGGGTGATCCTGCTGATCCTGGCTATCCGGATC
>JACQPG010000064.1 GCA_016207665.1 Elusimicrobiota bacterium
ATCATCGACGTCTTCCCGCCCCATCAGCAGGCCCAGATCCGCGTGCAGCTGGCGGTGACCTTGCAGGGCGTCGTATCGCAGATCTTGTTGCCCCGCAAGGACGGCGAGGGGCGCATCGCGGCTCGCGAGATCATGATCATGACCCCGGCCATCTCGAACCTCATCCGCGAGGGCAAGACCCACATGATCTATCAGGCCATCGACACCGGGGCCAAGCACGGCATGGTCCCCATGGATAAATCGTTGGCCGAAATGGTCCGCCAGGGCGTCGTCGCGCCGGAGGAGGCGCTCATGCGAGCCCATCATGTCGACACCTTCAAGCAGCTCGCGGGCCTATCGTCGAAGGCCGCGGCCACGGCGATCTAGGCGCTCAATGGAGACCGAGAAGCTCGAGCTGCTCAAGTCGCTGCAACTCCTGGACAAGATCCCGGAGAAGGAGAGGGCGCGTTGGGGCCAATTCCTCAAGCCCCTGCGCCTGGAGGATGGGGACGCCGTTTTCGAGGAGGGCAGCCGCGGCGACAGCCTTTTCTTCGTTTCCCAGGGCCGAGTCCGCATCTCCAAGGCTCTCTCGGGCAAGGAGCGCAAGGATTTGGCGATACTCAATCCGGGAGATTGCTTCGGGGAGATGGCCCTGCTTGGAGTCGGGGCCCGTTCCGCCCGAGCCGAGGCCAAGGGACCGGCCGTGGTCTTCGAGATGAGCCGGGAAGATCTCAACCGCTGGATCGAGTCCAACCCGGACCTGGCCCTTGGATTCTTCGGTTCCCTCATAGAGGTTCAGTCCAGGCGCCTTCGCCGCACCTCCAACGAGCTCACCATGCTCTTCGACCTGTCGAATCTACTGCTCGAGCCCGTGAAGGACGGCCAGGAGCTGCTGTCACGAGTGCTCGGCCGCCTGTTGCCCTATCTCGAGGGTTCCTGGTCGGCGGCAGCCTATCTCTATAATCCCTTTAACGACGAGATGGATCTCGTGGCCGCCTCCGGAGATTTCGATTTCGCCGCGCTGGCCAAGACGGCGCCCTCCGCCTCGTCATGGCTCGACCCGCAGAGCTGCTCGATCGTCCTTCCCGGGCCCAAGAGGCCCTACGGGCACATGCTCTTCCATACCGGAGCCGCTCTGAGCGAATCCGAGCGGGCCGAAACGGGAAGGACCCTGGAGACCGCCGCTCGCCTTTTGACCTCGGCCCTGGAGAACCTCCAGTTCCGACAGGAAGAGACGCTGCGGGCGCGGCTCAAGAAGACATCCTATGGCGCGAACCTTTAAATCCATCGCCGTAGCCGCGGCCCGGGCCGCCTGGGACAAGAAGGGCGAGGCCATAGAAATACTTGATGTGAGCTCGGCCAGCCCGCTCGCCGATTATCTTCTCATCGTCACCGCCCTTTCGCCGGCTCACCTGGAAGCCCTGCAGCACGAGATCGAAAAGGCCGCGCATGTCCTGGGCTTGAGGCTTCTGCGCAGGTCTCAGCCTCGCAGCGACCAATGGAGGGTGCTGGATTTCGGAGGCCTGCTCGTCCATCTCATGAGCGCTCAGACCCGGGAGTTCTACGCGCTTGAGAAGCTCTATCATGGCGCGGCGCGGGTCCGCTGGCATGCCAGGACCCCCTCTCCCAAACCGGCTCCGCCGAAGTTGTCGCATGCCAAGGCCCGTTAAGATCCGCGCTTCATGATACTCAACCGCCTGCGCCGAGCCCTACTGATCAAGCTTTCATCTTGGTCGCAAGAAGAGGGGCTCTCCGTTCCAGAGCTCTCGGCCTTGGCCTCGCCTCCGGCCCACGTGCGGGCCGACGTCAGCCTTCCTTGGGCCCTGGCTATCGCCAAGCCGGCCAAGCGCAATCCCATCCAATTGGCCCAGGCCCTGGCTGGCGCCTTCCAGGAGATCGACGAGGTGGAGGAAGCGCAGGTAACGCCTCCCGGCTTCCTCAATCTCCGCTTAAGGCTCTCCGCTCTTTGCGAGAACCTCGACGCGATCACCGCCTCGCCTTCGCTTTATGGAAGCGATCCCCAGATCCAAAGACGCAAGATCCTGGCGGAGTTCGTTTCGGCCAATCCCACCGGCCCGCTCCATCTGGCCTCCGGCCGCGGCGCGACCCTTGGGGACAGCCTGGCGCGCATACTGAGGAGGATCGGGCACGAGGTTGGCTGCGAATACTACATCAACGACGCGGGAGGCCGCGTCGAGTTGTTGGGCCAGTCGCTGCGGGCCCGCTTCGAGCAGCTCCGCGGCAAGGAGAGCCCCGTGCCCGAGGGCGGCTATCAGGGTGAATATCTCAAGGATCTGGCCGCGACCCTCGGCCCCGAAGCCGGCTCTTGGACGCCGACGGAGTTCGGCAAATACGCCATGGAGAGGCTGCTGGCCCAGCACAAGCAGGACATGGACGCCTTCGGCGTCTCATTCGATCGCTGGTTTGCGGAAAGCGAGCTCCATCAGAAGAAGGCCGTCGAGCGGGCCTTGGAACTCCTTAAGGATCGCAAGAAGGTCTACGAGAAGGACGGCGCTGTATGGCTGGGAACCTCGGATCAGGAGACGGGAGACGACAAGGACCGGGTCTTGGTGCGCTCCGACGGTCGGCCGACTTATTTCCTGGCCGACATCGCCTATCATAAGGACAAGTATGATCGGGGCTGGAGCGAGCTCATCGACATCTGGGGGGCCGATCATCATGGCTACGTTCCCAGAATGAGAGCCGCCATCGCCGCGCTGGGCCAGCCCCCGTCCTCGTTCCATCCGATAGTGCACCAACTCATCCATCTTTATCGGGGCCAAGAAGCGGTGAAAATGTCCAAGAGGGCCGGCGAATTCGTCCGCCTGAGCGAGGTGGTCGCCGAGGTGGGGCGGGACGCCTGCCGTTTCTTCTTCGCGCTGCGCACGCCCGACTCCCATCTCAACTTCGACCTGGAGCTGGCTAAGCGCCAGACCTCGGAGAATCCCGTCTATTATTGCCAATACGTCCACGCCAGGGTCTGTTCGATATTCCGGGAAGCCGCAAAGCAGGGGCTGGCTGCCAAGACCGACGCCGCGCTGCTTCAGGCCCCCGAGGAGCGGGCCTTGCTTCTCAAGCTCGCGTGGTTTCCCGAGACGCTCAAGGTCTGCGAAAAGGAGCTTTCGCCTCATCCCCTGGCGGGCTATATACTCGAGCTCGCGGGACTGTTTCACCCTTTCTACGAGCGGTGCCGGGTGGTCGATACCGCCAGGGCAGAGCTTTCCCGCGCCAGACTCTCGCTTTGCGCGGGCGTGCGGGATGTGATCGCCGAGGGCTTGGCCCTGTTGGGCGTGTCGGCTCCCGAGCAGATGTGATCTGGCTCAAGCCAAACCCGACCGGATCTGCTCCAGCAACTCGCCCGCTCGCCTGATCTCGCCCTCGCTGAGATCCTGTTTTCCATAACGCATCCGGTAATAGAAGGAGACCAGCTCGCCCAGCCCGCGAAGTTCCGGGCGCGACCGGCGCACATGCTCCGCGAACTCGAGCGGGGTCCAGTGCGCCTGGCGCTGGACGCCGGCCCTGCGCAGAGCCGCCTCGACCAGCTCATAAAAGCCTGACGGCTTGGCTCTCCTGGCGGCCAAGGCCGACCGGAGACCATGCCAGCCCGCCGCCAGCGCGATCAAGAGGAACGCGGCCTCGAGAGCTCGGCGGCCCCACCCGAGAAATCCGGTCCAGGATAACGTCAGCCTGAAATGCCGAAAGGTGTCTCGCTGAGAGTATTGATCATAGCCGATGACGCGCCTATACCATTGCAGCTGAAGGGCGTCGAACCAGCGCTCCATGCGCTTGGTCAGGGCGTCGGCCGAGGCCGAAAACAGCCCCTGCGGGGGCGTCGGATCCAGGACGACCCAGCCTTGGCCCGGGATAAAGGCCTCCACCCAGGCGTGGGCATGATGCTGTCTCACATCATAGAATCGGCCGAACTCGTTGTATTCCTCGGATAGGAATCCCGTGACAAGACGGCTGGGAATGCCCAAATGGCGCAGAAGCAGCGCCCCGGCGCTGGCGAAATATTCGCAGTTGCCTCGCCTCGTCGAGAAGAGAAAGTCCTCCAAGTCCCGCCGGCCGTCGGAAAATGTGGAATAGGCGTATTCCCTGCGCAGATGCCGCTCGATGGCCTTGGCCTTCTCCAGGTCGGCGCCGGCCCCCGCCGCGATATCGATAGCTAAAGCCTTGATGCGGCCCCTTGGATCCGGGGGCAGCGACAGGAATCTCTCGCGGAGCAGCGCAGGATAACCCTCTATGCTCGAGCCAAAGCCCGAGGACGAGCGGCTCGCCGCGATCTGGCGATATTTCACTCCCCCAGAAACGGGACTGGCCAGCCTCACGGTGTCGGTGTGGTCGAAGTAGGCCGCCTCCGTGCTGCCCTCCAGGACGATAGGCGTTCCCACCGTGAACACTACCGCCGTATTCATCGGAAAGAGCACGAACTCGAAAGCCTCTTCCCCGAAGCCCTGGGACGGGAAAAGCAGCCGCTGGCCTTGGCGGAGCGCCCAGGCTCTTCCCCGCTCCGAATTCCTGCGCGATCCTTCCTGGGAAAAATAAAAAGAAGCCTGGGAACGGCTCCAGGAGCGTCCGTCGAAGGCGTCGAAAGCGGCTCCCCGCACGAGCAAGGGAGGCGCCCGGCGGCCCTCCACGGGCCACGGAGGGCTCACCCTCATCGCCCGGGCCGAGCTCTTCTTGAGCTCGCCGTAGAAACCCAAAGAGACGTTTTCGGTGAATCCCATGACGGAGGAGGACTTCATGGCGAACTTATCGAGGCCGGTGTTAAGGAACGGGTTGATCCGGCGCAAACCTTCCACCCTGGGCGTGACGCTGAAGAGCACGGCCGCGGCCGCGAGCTCCCCTGCCAGGCACAGGCCCAAGCCCTTGAGCAGGGCCAGCCTCGATGGGAACGCCACGCCATTGGCGCGAGAAAGCCACAGGGCGGCGAATACGACGAAGCCCAGGAATGAGGCGAAATACCAGGGGCTGATGGTCAATCCGGAGACGAGGAAAAAAGCGAGGAACAGGATAAGGAAACTATGGCCCATCTCTTCCTTCTTGATCGGCACCAACGCCCGATTGACCAGAAGATAGATCACTAGATGGGCGTTGGCCGCGGTGACCCCGCTCTTCCACCAGTCCACCCCCAAGGCATAGGCCAGAGCCGCCAAGGAAAGCACCGTCCAGGCCCAATCCGGCACCAGGGCCCTGCGCCTTTCTTGGACGAACCACGCCGCGGGCCAGAGCGACATCAATCCGAACAGGGTCATCTTCGAGACCTCATCGATCAAGAACAGGGATAGATGCAGCAGGGCGGCCCCGGCGAGAGTCAAGCGACGCAGACCCGCGGAGTCGTCACAACCCGGCTCCACCCCGGCGATGGCGCTCGGACCGGTTCTCGGCCGCCTGCCGTCGCCCAGCAGCGCCAAGGCCTTGAGCAATCGCTCCAGGTGCAGGAGGCCCTTGCCATAATCGACCTCGCCCTCGGGCGTCAATAATCGCACTTCGGACCCTCCGTCGAGGTAATAGCGGCAAGCGGAGGCGGCCTGGGATATCTCATCCTCGGAGGGGACCGGACCGACCGTGATCGTCACCCGGGTGCCGCCGGATTCGCAATACTCGTTGACCAACGGCTTGCCCAGCCGCGCCGAGAGCTTCCAATTGATGGAGCGGGAATCATCCGAGGAGGTGTATTCTCGGACGCCGTATAGCTCGTCCCCGGAGCCCTTGCGGCGATTCGGCAAGCCCGACACCGATGCCTGAGTCTCCACTTCCTTGGGGCTTCTTATCTCGCGCAATCGCGGAAACGCCAGCAGTTCGACCTGGCTCAAGGGCCTGCGATGCATAATCAGTCCGAACGGGAAGAGGCTTTCCAGACGCCAGTCCGTGAGGGCGTTGAGTCCCCTGAAGTCCGGGCGGAACCTGACTGAGACCTGCTGGTCTTGTCCGGGCTCCAGAGACTCGACGGCGACGGGCTGCACTCCGGCCCGCACGCGGATCGAAAATGAAGGCCAGCGGCCGCGATTTCGCAGGAACACCGCCAGGGGGCTCTCTACCCCTTGGAAGAACGCGCTTTCCGGTTGTATCCGCGCCTCGACCCGCCTCAGATTGAGCCAGCCCGCGAGCGCGGAGAGCGCCAAGGCGGAGAGGACCGCGCTAAAAAGGAGATATAGGAGATTATTCCCGGTGGAGGCTCCCGAAAGGCCGGCAAGCGCCACCATGAGAAGGCAGAGAGCCCCCGCCCGAGTCAGGGCCATGCGCTAGGGCGAGGGGACGCTTCTCAGAAGCCCCGCCACCGCTTCCTCGGCTTCCGCGATCTTGGCCATGCCATAAAGCTGGCTTTCCAGCACGAGGCGATGGGCCATGACCGGGGCCGCCACGGCCTTGATGTCGTCCGGAACGCAATAATCGCGCCCCATCACCAGGGCATAGGCCCGCGCCGCGCGGCAAAGCGCGAGCGCCCCTCTGGGGCTGAGACCCAGCCGGACCTGCTTGGCCGAACGACTAGCCTGCGCTATGCGGACGATATAGTCGAGAAGGGCTTCATCCACTCTCAAATCATTGGCTTGGGCCTGAAGCCCGAGCAGGTCTTCCTTGGAAAGGGCGGCGGCGAAGTCGCGGAGCTGGCCCGAGAGGTCCTTCTCCTGAAGTATTCGCTTGGCCTGCTCCGCCGAGGGATAGCCGATCTGGATGCGCATGAGGAAACGGTCCAACTGGGCCTCCGGCAATGGGAATGTGCCGTGATACTCGACGGGGTTCTGCGTGGCGATGACGAAGAACGGCTCAGGCAGCGCATGGGTCTTGCCGTCGATGGTCACCTGAAGATCGTTCATCGCCTCAAGGAGGGCCGATTGGGTCTTCGGGGTCGATCTATTGATCTCATCGGCCAACACCACGTGGCTGAAAATAGGCCCCGGCTTGAAGTCGAAGCGGCTTTCCCTTTGATCGAAAACCGACAGTCCGAGTATGTCGGAGGGCAGAAGGTCGTTGGTGAACTGGATGCGCCGGAACGAAGCGTCGATGGAACGGGCCAGCGCCACGCCAAGCAGGCTCTTGCCGATTCCTGGAACGTCCTCGATGAGAAGATGACCCCTGGCGATCAGGGTCGCCACGGTCAATTGCACGACCTCGGTCTTGCTGACGAAGACCTTCCCGATCCCGTCGATAAGGCGCCGTATTTTCTCCGAAACGGGCGTGGGAGCCGCGGGCTGTCGCATATCCAATTATGGGTCCCCGCTCAGCGGGGAAGCTCGAGAATGAAGCGACTGCCGCCGCCGGGCCGGTCCTCGACCCAGATCCTGCCGCCCAAGGCCTGGGTGGCGATGCGGCAGAAGGTCAGGCCGATGCCCGAGCCGCTGTCCTCGTCGCTTTTCTTGGTAGTGACGTATTTCTCGAAGATATTGGTCTTTTCCGAGTCTGGCACGCCGGGACCGCGATCGGAGACCGCGAAACGCACGGCCTTGGGCTTGGGCTCGCATTCGAGGTCTACCTGGTTGCCCGCCCTGCTCACGGCCAAGCCGTTGGAGATAAGATTGACCAGGATGCGGAAGATCAGCTTTTGGTCGGTCTTGAGCCTCTTGAGCTCGGGCGACAGCTTGGTTTCCAGTTTCACCTTCAGCTTCTCGCATCGGCCGGCGAAGAGCACCTTGAGCTTATTGATCACGGAATCGATTTCGATGTCCGATACTTCGACCTTGAGCCCGACCTCCTCCGCCTGCCCGATATCCAGCAGGTCGTTGAGCATCAGCAGCATAAAATCCGCCGCCGAGCCCGCGTGGTCGAGCAGCTTCTTATAATTGCCGTCGCTGATCAACCCCTTCCATTTAAAGAGCTCCAGCGTGCCGACGATCGAAGTGAGGGGGGCCTTGAGATCGTGGACGATCATGTAAGTCAGTTCCTGCCGGACCCTGTTCTTGAGCTCCAGCTCATAGGCCTTCTTGGAAAGCTCGTCATGGGAGGCCTTGATCTTCAAATGCACCTTGACGCGCGCCAGAAGCTCCTCGACCGCAAAGGGCTTCTGTATATAGTCCTGGGCCCCGATGTTGAAGCAGGCCAGAAGGCTGGTCAGATCGGTCCGGGCGGTCAAAAACAACAGCGGGATGTTGCTGCGGGGACCCAAGCCCATCTCGTAGCAAAGCTTAAGGCCGTTGCCGTCGGGAAGCCCCAGATCGATGATCAGCAGATCGGGACGGTTGACGCGAAAAGTCTGAAGGGCCTGGGTGATCGACCCGCAGGTGTCCACAACGAAGCCTTCCCGCTCCAAGACCACCTTGGTAAAGCCTTGGACCGCCGGGTCGTCATCAACGACCATGATACGGTAAGGGCTGGCCATTCGCCTATTGTTTATCCCATTTACCGGGTTTCGTCAAGGCCTTGATGGTCTCAAAGTCCCCGGGTATTGCGCAACCGAAAATGTGCTGTTATATTCACGCCATGGAGTTTCTCCTGTCCCATTTCTCGGACAATGAGACCCAGTTCAAGATACTCATCCTCCTATCCATAGGCGGTCCCGCGTTGTTATCTTGGGGCCTATCCTCTCTTCGCAAGAGGCGGCTGATGGCCGCGATCCCCTGTTCGAGAGTGCGTTCGGCCGCGATCGGCCTGGTGGAGCTCCAGGGCAAGGCCATCCCGCGCAAGGCCCAAAACGCCCCCCTCTCGGACCTGCCTTGCTGCTGGTGGAGATGCGTCGTCGAGGAGCTGGTCAAGAGCGGCAAGAGCAGCCACTGGCGGACGATAGCCACGCGCAGCTGTTCCCAGTTGTTCTATCTCGAGGACCCGACCGGCGCCGTGCTCATAGACCCCGAAGAGGCCGAAATCCACGCCGACAAAAAGGTTTTCGACTCCAGCAGCTCGAATCTGTCCTCGGCGCTCTCGAGCTGGGGCATCGACGCGAGCTCCTGGCTGGGCCTATCGAAGAGGCTGCGCGTCTGGGAGAGCGTGATCCCCCTCGCCTCGCCGCTTTATGTGCTCGGGGAGCTCGCCTTGCGCGTCGACCACCTGGCGGAAAGGAACGCTCGCCTTAAAGAAAAGTTGGCCGGCGTCAAAAAGAACGCGGAGCGCATGGCCTTGGCGGACACGAACAAGGACGGCCAGGTGGACGTCGCGGAGTGGGACGCCTTGCGTTTACAATTGGAGCAGGAATTCCTGCAAGAAGAAGCCGCCCGGCCGGCCGAGCCGCCGCAAGACAAGATGTTGGTGCGCAGGCCCGCTTCCTATCCCTTCATCGTCTCGACGCGTCCGGAAGCGAGTCTATTGAGAGCCCTGGGAATCTCGTCTTGGGCGGGCGTGCTATCCGGGCTCGCCGCGACGGGCGGAGCCGTGGCCTGGGCCCAACAGATCGGATACGGCCTCAAAGGCACGGCTCTTTTCTGCCTCGCGGGGGCAGCGTTGGGCTTGCTCGTCAACTTCCAGAATACCGGAGGAACGTTATGGTGCTTGTTATCGGGATCATCGCGATAGCGGTCGTCGTCGTGGTCGCATCCTGCGCGATCACGATCTATAACGGCTTGGTGCTGCTCAAGAACAACATCGACAAGGCCTGGGCCAATATAGACGTCTTGCTCAAACAGAGACATGACGAGCTGCCCAAGCTCATAGCCTCCTGCGAGGGCTACATGTCGCACGAGCGGGGGGTTCTCGATCGCGTGCTCAAGGCGCGGCAAGCCCTTATGATGGCCTCCGGGCCGCGGCAGAAGGGGGTCGCCGAGGGCCAGCTCGAAGGCGCCTTGAGGCAGCTTTTTGCGATCGCTGAGAATTACCCGGACCTCAAGGCGCAGTCCTCGTTCCAGCAGCTCCAGAACCGAATCTCCTCGCTGGAGTCCGATATCGCCGATCGCCGGGAATTCTACAACGAGTCGGCCAACAACTATAACATACGCATCGCCTCCATCCCCGACATGATTCTAGCCGGATGGATGAAGCTTTCTCCCCGAGAGATGTTCAAGGTCGACTCGGGAGACCGGGAAGACGTCAAGGTCGAGTTCCGTCAGGCTTGATTTGATAAACTGACCCTGATGGCCATCAATCCCGGGGCCTGGGCCGCCTTCGTCGCCGGCGTGGCCTCGTTTTTATCGCCGTGCGTTCTCCCGCTCGTCCCCGGCTATATCTCTTTCATTTCCGGTCTGTCGCTCGAGGAGCTGTCCCAGGGACACGACAGGCGCGCCGTCATGCGCCAGGCGGGTGTCGGCTCGGTTTTCTTCGTCCTGGGCTTCACCTTGGTCTTCACGGCGCTGGGCGCGTCCGCCTCGGCCATCGGAAGCTTCCTGGCCCAGCATCTCTCAATGATCAGCCGCTTCGCCGGAGCCCTGATCATGCTCTTCGGCCTTCACATTTCGGGAATACTTCCCATCAAGTGGCTCTACTACGAGAAGCGGCTCTCCGCTTCCGCGGTCAAGCCGAGCGCCGGGGGCGCGTTCCTGATGGGCCTGGCCTTCGCCTTCGGCTGGACCCCCTGCATAGGCCCCATATTGGCCTCCATACTCGCCTTGGCCGCCACCCAAGAAACGGTGCGACAAGGCATGACGCTGCTGGCGATCTATTCGCTCGGACTGGGCATCCCCTTCATACTGACCGCGCTGGCCATCAACGGCTTCCTCCAATTCTTCGCCCGTTACAAGCGCTATATACGCTGGGGAGAGATCGGGGCGGGCGTGTTGTTGATCGTCATCGGCGCGCTGGTCTTCACCAACCGCCTGACCCTGCTCGTGCAGCTCTTGCCGCGTTCCTTGTACCAATTCGCGCTCTAATGCGTGCAATCGCTTTTCTCATCATCCTGGCCTGGCCGGCCCACGCTCGCGCGGCGGCTCAGGTATTCCCCCGCTCAGACGAGGTGTTTCGCAAGCTCTTGGCCGATCCCAGGCAGATACAGCTTTGGGCCTCTTATTACAGGCACGAGGGACGCAACACCGGCGACGTGGGCCTAGGCCACTCCTGGGGCATGCGCCGCTGGCTATGGAAGGAGTGGACGCTCCAGAGGGATATCGAGGGCCTGGCCAATTCTCGTTTCTTGCTCTCCGGCTCGGTCAATGAGTTCCAAACCGTGGATTTTTTCGCCAACCTCCCCCTGGAGTTCCGCCGCAGGGAGTTTTCCGGCATATTCATGCTTTTCCACGAGAGCTCGCACCTGGGCGACGACTACATCCGCCGCACCAACGACAAGGGGTTTCGATACAGCGTCGACGGGCTGCGCACGGTCCTGTCCCTGGAGCCGCCGGGCCCCGCGCGAATCTATATCGGCGGATCCCACGTGCTCCATTCCATTCCTTCCCCGGATCGCGGCGCCATACAAGCCGGCTTGGAGCTTACGGGGCCTTCCCACAAAATGCTGGGCCGCTATCCGGCGCAGCCTTATCTGGCGCAAGACTTCCACTGGAAGGAAACGGTCCGCTGGAACGGCAATAGCCACACCGTTCTAGGCGTCAAGCTCAAGATCGAGGGCGTGATACGCTCCATGCGCATGCAGGTAGGATACTTCAACGGCCACTCGCCTTATGGGCAATTCTACACTCGCCACGAGCATTACGCCGACATCGGCATGGGCTTCGACCTATGATCTAGGGATAGCCAGTCCGGGGCCCGCTTTTAGTAAAATACCTATCCATGTTGTCCGTCGAATCTCTTCCCGACACGCCGGTCATGCGCCAGTACCAGGAGCTCAAGAAGGGCCGCCCCGACGCCATACTCTTCTTCCGATTGGGCGACTTCTACGAGATGTTCGGCGAGGACGCCAAGCTGGCCGCGCCGCTGCTAGGCCTCGTGTTGACCGCCCGCCAGGAAGTGCCCATGTGCGGCGTGCCTTATCATAACAGCCAGAACTATATCGGCAAGCTGCTGCGGGCCGGGCACAAGGTGGCCATCGCGGACCAGGTCGAGGAGCCCTCCAAGGAGAAGAAACTGGTGCGGCGGGAGGTGACCCGGCTGATCACGCCTGGAACCATCATCGAGGAGAACCTGCTCGAGCCGGCCGCCTCCAACTATCTCGTGGCCGTATCGCTCGACATCGTCGGTTGGGGGGCGGCCTGCGTGGACGTCTCGACGGGCGAGTTCTGGGCCACCGAGGCGCTCAACGACCGCGGCCAGAGACGCCTGCTCGATCTGCTCGCCCGCGTGAGCCCCGCCGAGTTGCTTTTGAGCGAAGCGGCCATGAAGGGCTTGCCTTGGAAGTCCACGCTGCCCCGAGCCTGCCTGACCCGTTACGAGCCGGACCCCCGCGGCGAGCTTCGGTCCTCGTGGAGGGACTCCCCACCCTGGCCCAACCGCCCGCTCGCGACCCGGGCCGCTCTCATGGTCGAGCGCTACGTGGCCGGCACCCAATTCCATCTCAAGGAGCTGCTCAAGCCGGCTTATCGCGAATCCGGGTCCGAGATGCAACTCGATGAGACGGCCATACGCACCCTCGAGCTGGTCGAATCGTCGACGGGCGAGCGGAGGCACACGCTATGGGGCCTCTTGGATCTATGCCGCACCCCAATGGGAAGCCGCCATTTACGCCATTGGATACTGCACCCTTCCACGGAAATCCGGGATATCGAGCAGAGGCAGAACTGCGTGGAGGACCTGCTCAATAAGCCGGAAGCCCGCAGATCCCTTCGCGCTCTGTTGGACGAATTCGCCGACCTCCCTCGAGTGATCAGCCGGCTGGGCACTCGCCAAGCCGGCCCTCGCGATCTGGGGGCCCTGCGACGCTCCCTCGAGGCGCTCGAGGCCCTGGCTCGATGGTTGGCGGCGAGCGATTTTTGCCCGGGCCTGTCGGGGCTTTCCGGCCCGCTGCAAGACACCGTGCAAAACCTGGCCGACTTGTCTCGCACCCTTTCCCTCGCCTTGCGCGACGAGCTGCCCGCGAGGATCTCCGACGGCTACTTCATCAAATCGGGCTATCATGCCCAGCTCGAAGAGCTGAGAGCGCTCAAGTCGGACGGCCAAGGCTTCCTGGCGCGGCTGGAGGCCGAGGAGCGGCAGGCCACGGGCATAAACTCGCTCAAGGCCGGCTACAACTCCGTGTTCGGCTATTATTTCGAGGTCAGCAAGGCCAACCAAGATAAGGTGCCGGCGCGATTCTCGCGCAAGCAGACCTTGACCAATGCCGAGCGCTACATCACCCCGGAGCTCAAGGAGCTCGAGAACAAAATACTCGGCGCCGAGGAGAAGATGCTGCGGCTCGAGGCCCGGCTTTTCGAGGATCTGCGCGAGCAAGCCCTGCGCAAACACGAGGCGGTGCTTACGGCGGCCAAGTCGATCAGCGAGCTCGATGTGTTCCAATCCTTGGCCGAGGCCGCATCGCGATTCGATTGGGCGAAACCCGTCGTCGATCTAAGCCACGATCTCCGCATCACCGAGGGCCGCCACCCCGTCCTCTCGGCCTGGCTGCCGGCCGGTTCTTTCGTACCGAATTCGATCGAGCTCGAGGCGGACAACGCCCAGGTCATGATCCTCACCGGCCCGAACATGTCGGGCAAATCCACTTTCCTACGGCAGAACGCCCTGATCGCTTTGATGGCCCAGATCGGCTCCTTCGTGCCGGCTCGATCCGCGAAGATCGGGCTGGTGGACAGGATATTGACTCGGATCGGCGCCCAGGACACGCTGGCTCGCGGAGAGTCGACCTTCATGGTGGAGATGAAGGAGACTTCCTACATCTTGCGATCGGCCACGACCCGAAGCCTCCTAATACTCGATGAAGTTGGGCGCGGCACCTCCACTTTCGACGGCATCTCGATCGCCTGGGCGGTGCTCGAGCACCTTAACGCCGCCTATGCGGCGACGCCAGGTCCTCGCGGGCCCAGGGTGCTGTTCGCCACCCACTATTTGGAGCTTACGGAGCTGGCCCGCAGCCTGGCGGGCGTGGTGAATTTCAATATAGAGGCCAAGGAATGGACGGCGGCTGACGGCAAGACAGAGGTGGTATTCCTCCATAGGATCGCTCCAGGCCCGGCTGACCGATCCTACGGCATCCACGTGGCGGCCCTGGCCGGGTTGCCGGCGCCCGTGCTGGCCCGCTCCCGCGAGATATTGGCCAAGCTCGAGAACGAGTCGGCCTCCGGGTCCCTGATGGGCCGCGGCAGCCGCGAGCCGGAGCTGCCCTTGTTTCCCAAGGAGCTGAGCCATCCGGTCCTCGAATCCCTGCGCTTGCTCGATCCGCAGAACATGACGCCGCTCGAGGCGCTTTCCGCGCTCTCGGAGCTGCGCAAGAAGATCTGATGCCGGCGATACAGGTGCTGCCTCAGGAAGTCGCCAGCCGCATAGCGGCTGGCGAGGTGATCGAGAGGCCGGCCTCCATGCTCAAGGAGCTGCTCGAGAATTCGATCGACGCCGGCGCGACCCGCATCGATATAGAGTCCTGGCAGGCCGGCAAGAAGATGCTGCGCGTCTCGGACAACGGCTGCGGCATGGACGCCCGGGACTGCGAGCTCTGCCTGGGACGGCACGCCACGAGCAAGATCCGCGCCTTCTCGGACCTGTCGGAGCTTCGTAGTTTCGGGTTCCGAGGAGAAGCGCTATTCGCCATCGCTTCGGTCAGCCGGCTGACTCTCCTCAGCCGCCCTCCGGAGTCGGCGGAGGGGTGGAAGGTCGAATGCGAGGCGGGACACGTGCTGCGCTCCGCTCCCGCCGGAGCGGCCCCCGGCACCACCATCGAGGTGCGGGATCTGTTCTTCAACACTCCGGCCCGGCTCAAATTCCTGAAATCCGACCCTCTGGAGAAATCGCGCCTGTCCCAAGCGGTGGAGGAAGCGGCCCTCGCCCATCCAGAGCTCAGCTTGTCTTACAAATCCGAAGGCCGTCAGCAGCTGCGTTTCGACCGCGCGGGCGGCGGGGACCCGATGGATAATCTGCGGAGCCGAGCAAGCGCCGTTTTGGGCCAGGAACTGTCCCAAGGGCTGCTCCCGGTTGTGGCCCAGCGACCAGGCCTGTCCATGCGCATGTTGCTTTCCCCCATCGGCGCCTTATCCGCCTCCCGAAACCTCCAATATTGGTTCGTCAACCGCCGGCCTATAGAATCACGTCTCCTTCAACAGGCGCTCTATCGGGCTTATGACGCCTATCGCAGCAAGGATCGGCACCCCGTGTGCGTGGCTCAGATCGAGCTCCCTCCCGACGCCTTCGACGTGAATGTCCATCCGGGCAAGCGGGAGATACGCTTCCGCTCGGATAGGGATATGTTCGAGATCGTCTCGGGATTGGTCTCCTCGGCCCTTTACAAGAACCACTCGCCCCAGCCATTGGACGTCGAAAGCCGGCCCCTGGCGGCCTCCTATCCCAGGTCGCCGGCCGCTGTGAGCTACTCATTGACGCCGGAGTCGACCGCCCCAAGCCTCGTTCTCGAGACGGCTCCCAGCCAAGCTTTGGTCCCGCCCAGCGGCTCTCCCGTCTGGTTCACCCCCCCCTTCCGATTCTTGGGGCAGATCGAAAGCAGCTATCTGGTGTTCGAGGCCGCCGGAGGGATTTTCGTGCTCGATCAACATGCGGCGGCGGAGCGCATCCTGTTCGAGAGAGTGCTGTCCGAGATCGAGGAAGGCGGAGCCCGCGCGCAGCGGCTCATGCTGCCGATGGTCTTCGAGCTGCCGGCCTCGGCCGCGCAAAAAGTGCTTTCGCGCGCGGCGCGGCTCAACCGTCTGGGATTCGAGATCGAAGCCTCGGGAAGGACCGGGATAGCGGTCCTGGCCGCGCCCGCGCTTTTCGGCGATGACGCCGCCCAGCTCAAGGAGCTCGTGCACCGCCTCATCGACTGCGTCAGCGACCCCGCCGGCCCGGTGGCCGATGTCCGCCACGACGCAATCGCCATGATTGCCTGCAAGGCCGCGGTCAAGGCGCATGATCCCCTTGGCGAAAGAGAGGCCCTGCGCCTGCTCGAGGAGCTTAAGGACTGCCGAGATGGCGGCTCCTGCCCGCACGGCCGGCGCGCCATACTGGCTCTGGGCCGCGACGAGCTGGCGAGGCGCTTCCAGCGCCCCGGAGCGCCATGAGCGAAAAGATACTCGTCCTGGAAAGCGACAGCTCGATCTACACCCTCCTGGAGAACGCCCTGCGCGCCAAGGGCTTCGATATCCTCGATATCAAGGAGCCGGCCGAGGCCCTGCGCAGGATACAGAGCGAGCGCCCCGCCTTGGCGCTCATCGACATACGGCTGCCTAAGACGCTCAATGGCTTCGAGATATGCCGCATGATCACGAACGTCGAGCGACTCGCCACGGAGGTCCTGCTCATCAGCTCCACGTCGGTCGAGGAGGCGGAGCGGCTCAAGGCCTATGAATCCGGAGCGATCGGTTTCTACGAGACCCCTCTCGGCCTGAGGACCCTCGCCGACGACATCAGCGCCTTTCTCTCGAAGCCCGAGCCTTACCTGCCGCTGGTCAGCCTCGCCGGCGCGCTGAACGTCTCAGCGGCGCCCAAGGTCGTGGTGATCGATGACGACGAGGACCAACTCAAGGCCGTCGCCATGAATTTGCAGGAGCAGGCTTTCGTGCCGCATATCGCGCGCTCGGCCCGAAGGGGCATCATGCTCGTGCACAAGCTCAAGCCATCGGCCGTGATACTGGACGTCGGACTGCCAGATTTCTCCGGGGTCTTCGCGCTCAAGGCCCTCAAGTCGCACACCCGAACCCATCCGATCCCGGTCTACATGTGGACCGGCTCGGAACGGGAGGGACAAGAGCTCACCTCGCTCAATCGGGGAGCCGACGAATACCTGATCAAAGGAGCCCACGACGTCTCCGCCCTCCCATTGCGCATCAAGAGGCGGCTGGGCTTGTCCTGATCAACCCTCGTCACCGCCTCCATGCCGCGGTGTCGAGGACCAAAAGCCTCCTCCGAGATCAAAATACCAGTTCAACTGCTCGATCACGTTGAGGCCTAGTATCATATGCACGTCAGGCCCATACGCCGCCCTGATCTTCGAAAACCCGGGATCGACGAACATTTCGGTTTCCCCGATCGGCACGCCCCCGATCTTCAGGGTCCTGGCGCGGTAGAGTTCCATTTCCACCTCTCCCAGCCGCTCGCGATTGATGAAGATGAAATCGGCCGCGTGCTGGCGCACGTATTCTTCATCCACGACGCATACCTCCGAGCCGGTGTTCCAAAGAGCATGCACGGCGCCGCCTCCGATCGTCGCCCCGACGGCGAACTGGCCCCCGGAGAAGATCAACAAGCGACCCGCCCATTGTTGCGCGGGGACGTTGATCTCCAGCACGTTCCGGTCGAAGTCGAAGGACACGCGTCTTCCGATCAGAGCGTCCATCCCTACCAAGGCGTGGCCGCCGCGGGGCCAGCCGACCATCCTGACCCGCCGCACGGGATGATCCCCTAGCTTGAAGGCCCTGACTCGCACCGTCTCGGTTTTCCGCCCTCCCCCGCGCCGCTTGTAGCGCGTCGAGGTCCGATAGGAAAGGGCGGTCCTGTCGAGGCCCGTGTCGAGCCGGCACCTTTCCGCGGCTCCGTCGAAGGCGCAATCGATGAGGAGCTTGTCCTCCTTGACCTCGAATCTCATCCTCACCGAAGGCGGGGCCTGCCCGTCTCTCGCCCAAGACGGGCAGGCCCACAGGATAAATAAGAAGACGGGCGACCGGGCGATCACTATCTCCGCAGGGCCTGCTGGATCTCCATCGCGCGCTCATGGTGCTTCTCGAGGGCCGGCAGGATATCGGCGATCAGGCCGGTGATTCGCTCGTTTTCGGGATTTCCCTGAGCGTCCCTGAGCATCTGGATGGCCTTCATGTGCTCTTCGTGCATCACCCTGACGAACTCGCTGTCGAATTGACGGCCGCGCAATCCCTTGAGCCGATCGAAAGTCTGCTTCTGCTTGGGATCCGGAGACGCTTGGCCCACGGCGAGGCTATTCTGCCGGGCGAACTCCATAACCTTCTCCTCGGCCTTGCGATGCTCCTCGACCAGCATTTCTCCGAATTCCTTGACCTGGTCCGATTGGCCCTTGGACCTGGCCATTTCGCCCAGCCGGATCTCGGAGGCGTTGATCTCATGCACCTTGGCCAAGACCTGCTCCGGGCCCATCTGGCTCTGCGCTGCATACGTCACCGAGGCCGCCAACAGCAACGCCAGCGAAACTGCTTTCATGGATCCCCCCTTGAGGCCGGTTCTTTACCAGCCAGAAGACGCTTTAGGATATCCGCGCGACGGGAGATTCTCTAGGAACGCAAGGTAAAGCTTATTGGACGCCCCACACGGGATGCCACTGGGGGATCAAGCGGACTGTCTTGAGCAAGGCCTGGGCCTGCCGAAAAAACTTGACGGCTAAGGCCGGCTCGATGGGTCGTGTGCCAGCGGACGGAGTCGATGGCTGGAGAACCAGGGGAATGGTCGGATCGGCCTCTTGCAACAGGCGTATCACCTGCCTCCACTCCGCTTCGGTGCTCGCGGATGTCAGCACGACCTTAACGAAAGTGCCCTTAGGCGCACGGCGCAGGAACTCCAGGTGCTCGGACCAATACTCGCGCCCGGCCGCCGAGGGCAGCTTGACATCCATGGAGACCGCGTCGCAAAAGACCGCCAGTTCCCGCAAGGCCTCCGAGCGGGTGCCGTTGGTCTCAAGATAATTCTTGAATCCCTTCCGCCTCGCCCACTCCATCATGCCTCGGAGGAAGACCGGATGCAACAAGGGCTCGCCCCCGGTCCAGGAGACGAACTCCTGCCGCCTCTGCCGGTTGAGCTCCAATATACGCCGCTCCAGACGCCCGCGGGTCCACAACTGCCCAGAGGGAATGGGGATGGTATCGGGCTCGTCGCAATAATCGCAGTGGAGGTTGCAGCCGCCAAAGCGGACGAATATCTGCCTTTGGCCGAGATAAGGACCTTCGCCCTGGAGCGAGGAAAAGACCTCGACAATGCGCGCCTTCGAGGCATCGGACAACTTAAGGGCCCGGGTCATGACAGCGCTGGGTCGGCCAGCCCCGCCTCCTCGAAACCCTTGGCCCTCAGCTTGCAGGAATCGCAGCTGCGGCAAGGATGAGCCCCGCCTTGGTAGCAAGACCAGGTCAGCTCCATCGGCGCCCGCAGTCGCGCGGCGAGCAAGGCGATCCGGCGCTTATCCAAACGGGACAAAGGAGCCAGGATACGCATCTTCCCACGGCGCGTGCCGAGCCTGGCTGCGCGCGAGAAGGCGGCGATGAACTCGGGCCGGCAATCGGGGTAGCCCGAATAATCCAGGGCATTGGCGCCATAGATCACGGCCTCGGCCCCCAGAGCGTCGGCCAAGGAAATTCCGATGGACAACAAGATCGAATTGCGGGCCGGGACATAGGTCGAGGGTATCCCGTCTCGTCCGATGCGGGAAAGCGGAGTGTCCGGAAGCCTTTGCCCCCGATCCACCAATGAGCTCGATTTGAGCCATGGCAGGCGCAGGGATATCTCATGCAGCGCCACCCCGGCCCTCTTGGCGACCTGGCGCGCCGCCCGCAGCTCCCTCTCATGTCTTTGCCCATAGCGCACGGCCAGGGCCACCGGCGAAAAACCGCGGGCCATGGCCCAATAAAGAGCGGTCGTAGAATCCAGGCCACCCGATAAGAGAACGACGCAGATCCGCGGCAAGGCTCAGTCCTTGGATCTGGCCGGGAACCTTCCCATGAGCGCCTCGCGGCAGATCTGGGCCAGCTCCGGAGTGGTCTTTTCGGCTCGCATGAGCCACTCGAGATACGAGGGCTCTCGCTCCACGACCTCGCGCAACGACAAGGTCCTATGCTTTCCGAAATTGAAGCTCGCCTCGCCGTTCCTCCATACGAATTTTCCCTCCGAATCGACGTGGCGCCCGTCCCGAGCCTGGCAAAACGCCGAAAGCGCGTCCAGTCCTTGAGGCAGGGCGTCATAACGGGCGAGCTGCGCGCACAGAACCTCGTATGCCGCCCGGGCATCCGGCTCGGCCCGGTGAGCGCCGTCGAGCGGCTTGCCGCAATAGAATCGATAGGCCGCCGAAAGATTGCGCGGCTCCATCCGCTGGAATATCACCAGACCATCGATCACTCGGCGAGCCTCCAGCTTGAACTCGAAACCCGCGCGCTTGAACTCCGCGCCGAGCATCGGGATGTCGAAGCGCGCTATCCCGAAACCGCCCAAGTCGGCTCCCGCGAAGATCTCGAGCAGACGAGGAGCGAGGTCCTTAAAGGAAGGCGCCCCCCGCACCATCTCATCGCTGATGTGATGAACCTCGACGGCCTCGGTCGGTATCCGCATCCTGGGGTTGACCAGGGAAGAGAAAATCTTTTCAGAGCCGTCGATTTCCCGCCGGATGATCGCTATATCAACGATGCGATCCTCCAGGGGAGCCACCCCCGTCGCCTCAAGATCAAAGAACGCTATCGGCCTGTCATTTTTCATCGTCATTGTCTCTTGTCGGCCTTCTCGACGCACTCGAACAGAATGTGATGATAGGGCGCCAACTGATAATGCTCCAACCCTCGCTCGAGATTCGGCGCTAAGTCGTCTCCATGGTAGGGCACATCCACATCTTCCCGCGTGAACTCATCTTGAATCTTGGCCTCGAAGCCCTTGCAAAACCGTCTCATCCGGCGCAGAGCGACCCTTCTCCTAATAGCCACTACTAGGCCCCAGCCCTCCGCCGAATACCGGACCTCTCCTTTGCCCGTTTCCACCAGGCCTACTTCCGGGACAGGACCCTTGCGGGGGCGCTCCTTCTTGACCATCTCAACGACGCAGCCGGAAAGGGCGGTCAAAACCACGAGGGCCAAGGGCCTGGCCCTCCGAAACATCATTAAAGAATTATACCATTACGCCCAGCTTCGGAAAATTAGCGTAGCGGCCGAAGCTCTTTTTCGGGGGATTGGCTTGCCGCCTCGGCGGTCAGGCCCGAGAGCTGTTCGGCGCAGCGCTTGCCGTCGAGCAGGGTCTCTTCCATGAAGGAATACTTCCAGGCGCCATAACGGCCGATGGAGTCCGCTCCCACGGAGGCCAGGTGTCTCATAATGGCGTTGACCGACGCCGCCCTGGCGAAGTCATACACCACATAGCCGCAGCGTATCGGCTTCCACAGCTTGACCAGGATGCGGTCCGAGCGCCGAAGAATGCCGCATTCGCGCAAGCCCTTGAGCATCGAGTTCTCCAGCCTCGCCAGATCCACCGCGACGCCAGCCGGCCGGGTAGTCTCTATATATAAGGAAGTGGCGTCCCGCGGGCTGTTCGATTGGGCGAAACGGCTGTAATAACCGACCCGGTAAAAGGGATATTTATTCTCCGGATAATAGACCCAATGGCGGCCGGAGCTGTCACGGCGGTCAAAGCCCAGATTCAAGCAATAGACGGTGTTATAACGGAGCCTGCCCCGCGCCTCGCTGATCTCGCTGGGCAGGGGTCGGGCCAGGTCAAGAAAATCGACCAAGGGCAGGGTATTGACCAGCCTTTCATAGCGTATCTCCCCCACCCCCTGAATGGAGGCCACGCGCTCCCGCAGATCCACCGCCAGCGCCGGACTGCCGGTCCTGACCTGGCCTGGCTTGAGCCGGGCCGCCAAGGCATCGGGCAAGACCTGTATGCCTCCGCGCCGGGGGTAGCGGAAAGTGGCGTTATATCCGAAGAATTTCCTCTGATCCAAAATGGCTCCGCAAAGCACCTCGGCCGCGGATGGCTTCGGCACGAAACGGCCCTGCCACTCCGTGTTCAACTCGGAAAGGGGCCTCCGCCATAATTTCTCGTTGTAGGGGAACATGAAATGCTTGCATATCCCGGCTCCGAACGTGCGCAGGCACCAATCCCGGAACGAAGGCCCTCGGGGCACGGAATCGGGCCGATGCAGCGTCTTGAAAAACCCGAGCAGGCACTCATCGATCACCTTGGACGGCAGCCCATGGGTATTGGCCTGGAAGGGATAGCGCGTGTAGATGCCGCGCGAATAGATCCATGATGATCTCTGATGCAGGGCGAGATTGCCCTGAAGCAGCTCCAGCACCAGCTTCTTCCCGTAGGCGTCATGCAGATGAAGCAGATGCCCGGTATGGTCGAAGACGAAGCCGTTCTTCTCGAAGGAGCCGGCCGTGCCTCCCACCGAGGGCTCCTTTTCCACGATCAACGACTCGAGCGACCCCTGGCGGTTGAGATGATAAGCCGTGGAAAGCCCGGCCAAACCGCCGCCCAGGATGAGTACGTCTGTCTTAATCACGCATGGTCACCTGAGCGAGAGCGCGCGACAGGATGAGTATCTCGCCGAGGATCATCACGTAGAGGCCCAGGGCCCAACCCAGGGTGAGCTGGGTGACCAGGAAGGAGCAAAAACCGAGAAAGCCCGCCGCTGCCGCGGCCATCAGCACGATGCGGGATCGGGAATACCCGACTTTTTCCAGACGCAGGGCGAAATGGTCCCGCGAACCCAGGAAGGGCGATTGTCCCTGCTTGAGCCTGAGTATCATCACGAAAAATGTGTCGTACATAGGCACCAGCAGGATCAGAAGGGGAGCGTATACCCCCAGGTTGTTGACCTCGCTGTATTTCGTCCCCAGGGCGATGCCGGCCAGCATGAAGCCCAGCAGCATGCTGCCGCTATCGCCCATGAATATCTTGCGCGATCCGGACATGTTCCAAGGAATGAAGCCCAGCGCCGAGCCGGCCAGCGCGGCCGAGGCGAAATTCACGTAGAGCTCCTCCGAGGGCAGGGATATCATCAGGAAACAAAGGGCCGCGATGGCCGCCTGGCTGGCGCTTAAACCGTCCATGATGTCTATGATGTTGAATGCGTTGGTGATGCCCACCACCCACAGCAGGGTCAAGGCCATGGCCAGATAGTCCGGAGTGAGGAAATGGAGCCGGATATCGAAGAGGATCAGCAGGGCGGCCGCCAGGCCCTGGACAAGGAATTTTGAGCGGAAACCCAAGCCGATGGGCTTGCTCAGGTCATCGACGATGCCCAGGAAAAAGACGAGCGTTCCCCCGATGAGCAGCGCCCTCAAGCTGCGCAGGGTTCCTGTGGGAAACTGAGTCCAATAGCGCAATAGCAGCAGGGTCAGGGTGAAGGCCGCGTAGATCGCGATTCCACCCATGGAGGGAGTGGCCACCTTATGCGTCTTGACCGATGAGGAAGGCTCGTCGATCCAGCGGAAGCGAACTCCCAGAGCCCTCACGAGCGGGGTCAGCGCGAAAGAGATGAGAGCGGCCGCCGCGATGGCGGCCAGATAAAGAGTCCAGGTCGCCATCAAGGGCTCTGCGGACCGATCGCGTAAAGCCCGCAGACCGGGCCTTGGTGTATAGGCCGAAGCAGCTTGTCCTTGAGCCCCTGCCAATTGGCCAAGCCCCTGGCGTCAAGCTGATCGGCGGGCAGCTGCAACCTGGCCTCCTCGCGTGGCACCGTCAATAGCGCCCGGAACCCCTCTGCGCGAAGTTTGGCCGCCAAAGCCTCCGGGGTCGAAACCTCATTGGCCCAAAGGGCATAGCGATTAGGGGCGTGAACCGTGGTCGCCAGATGGCCTTGCTCGACGTAATAGCCGCGCTGCTCGCCCACGATCACGATCTTATCATTTTTGTCCAAATGCTCCGCCGCGTACCTCGCGCAAGGATAATAATCGAGACGCCGGGACAGGTATCTATGCCGATCCTCCATTCCCAGGAGCACCTGGCCGGCCCCGAAGACGCCGACCTGCACGAAGAGGTAGAGGAAAACATGCGTGCCGGTGAGCACCGCTAGCGCGGAGATCAGCGCGACCCGGGACCGCCCGCCCAACTCATGCCATAAGGCGTATATGCCGCAGCCCGCGACCAAGGCCAACAGCGGCACCAGCACGGTCAAGAAACGGAGCACCACCCCCGTCAAGAACCAGGCCGCGATATAGACCAGACAATAGATCACGGCGCCGCGCAGGAATTTATTCTTCCATGAAGCCCATACTCCGACCGGAAAAGACCAGAACACCAGGGACCAGCCTAGACCCCCCAGCACGTCCATGCCCCCGCCAAAACGCATCGGATTGGTCAAGAGAGCCACCGGCAGGGTAAGGAGGTCCTTCCAAAACCGCCCCTCATGCCCGTACTCCGTGATCAATATCGCGAAATAGCGCTTGGCCGTCTCGGCCGTCCAACCCGTGCCCGTCATGGGAAAGATCTTATAGAAGAACGGGAAGAACGGGTTGCCTACGGTGATGGCGTTCTTGATCAGCCAGGGCGAGAACAAGGCCGCGACTATCCCGGCATAAAGGGCCATATCCTTGAAGCGCTCGGCCCTCTCGCCGCTCTTGAGACGGCCCAGCCAGCGGCCCAGAAGCAGAAAGAATAGGATGCCGGCCGTAAATCCCGCCGTGTATTTGGCGCCTAAGGCGAGGCCGGTAAAAACGGCGGAAAGTATCAGCCAGCTGCGATGTTGGGGGTTGGCGGCGCTCAATTGACGCCAACGCAGATACGACAGCACCGCCGCCGTCTGCCATAACATGAGAAGAGGCTCAATATAGACCGTGGAGGAGAGCAGCATGATGGCGGTGTGCGAGCAGATCATCAGACACGAGAGGAGAACCGCGGATAAGGGCGCCTCGCGCTTTCCCATCTCGAATATCCACCACACCGTCAGCGAGGTCGCCAGCCACATGAGCATCTGAGCCAGCAGATCGGATCTCATGAGAAGAGCCAGGGAAAACAGCATCTCCGCGTTTTGCGGGAAATACGCGTAGAGGGAATAGCCGGGCACCACGAGCCCGCCCTCCCTAAGATAGAGCTGAGGCAGGGCCAGGTGATAGGTCAGAGAGTCGTACTGATGCGGCGGAACCCAACACATCCAGAGCGTGAGCGAGAGCAGGCCGAGAATCAGCGCCGAGGGCAAGGGTCTTTCGGCGAGAAGATTGCGATTAGCGCCCAAGGATACCACCACGGCTCGCATCTCGAAGAACCCGACGATCCACAGCAGCGCCAACATGCCGAAGACGCTCCATGCGTTGAGCCAACCGGCGGCCGCCAAGGAAAAGGTGCCCAAGCTCAGGAGCCCGAATCCCACCGTGGCGCCAATAAGCGTCTTTTGTGACTCGCTGATGTCCGACAGGCCCAGCACCCTTAGAAGCACGCGGCCGGAGCCGGTGGCGATGAGGATAAGCAATGCGAGCTGAATGGTCGCCTTGAGCCCTTGTTGGATGAGCTCGCTGAAATAGCTGCCGGCGGTCAACAACGCGAAGAGAAGCGTCGCGAAGGCGTACCAGGGGGCCCAGCTCGTCATGAAGGGATCGGGCGTTTGGGACTGAAAAGAGCCAGCTTGGCGAGGCCCGCGCTGTGCGCGAGGAATTGCGCCAGCAGCCACAATGTCCCGACGCCATAGACCACGCTTCGCCTGAAATTGATCGAGGACGCCTCGGGGAAATAACGGACGGCGCAGGGGATATCTCCCAGCCTGAACCGGCAGGCCGCCGCCTGGATCAGGAACTGCTGGTCGAAAACGAAGTCGTTGGAGTTAAGCTCCCACGATATGGTCTCGAGCACCTGGCGGGAATACGCCCTCAAGCCTGAATGCCACTCTCCCAGATTTTGGCCGGTCAAGGTGTTCTCCAGGACGGTCAACAACCGGTTGAAAACGTACTTATAAAGGGGCATGCCTCCCTTAAGAGCCTCCCAGCGGGTGCGTATGCGATTGCCGCAGACCACGTCGCAGATGCCCGAGCTGATGAGCCCGGTCATGAAGGGGGCCAGCCTGGCGTCATATTGGTAATCCGGATGTATCATGATCACGATGTCCGCGCCGCGCCGCAAGGCCTCGGCATAGCAGGTCTTCTGATTGCCGCCGTAACCCAGGTTTTTCTCATGCACGATGGTGACAAGGCCCAGCTTGCGGGCCAGTTCGGCCGTGCCGTCCTGGGAAGCGTCATCGACGAGTATGATCTCGGAAACGGAGCCGGCGGGGATGTCCCGGAGCGTCTCTTCCAGGGTCTTTTCCGCGTTATACGCCGGAAGCACCGCGATGACTTTAGGCTCTGCCACTCTTGGTCACCTGAAATATCCTCAGCACCGGCCCGGACACCTTGCCTGGAATGGGCTCGAACACCGCGGCCAGGCGGCCGCTGCCATAAAGCTCCTGGAAAAAGGTCGCCAGCTCGGGGGACACCCGGGGATCGGCGCCGAAAGTCGACGTGATCACATAGCTAATGCGCAAGGCCCTGACCGGATCGAGGCCGGAGCGCAGATCCACGGTCGGCGAATCGGCCTGGGACAGCTCGACATGACGCGGCCCCGAATGGAGCTCGCGGGCTGATCGTCGGATACGATAGAGGCGATAACCGCCTCCCGGATGGGCTAGAGCCATGCCTCGATACAGCCGGGCCCGCGGCGAACCGGAAGCCGTGGTCTGGCGCCAAAGTTCCTCCACCTGCTCCTTGGCCATTGGGACGGAAGGAGAGGCATGAGGCTCGTCGACGAGCAGCGCGGAGCCCTGCGGCACATGAGCCAGCACCCAGGCCGCCGAGAGTCCCCGCGTGTCGGGCAGACTCATCCGTCGGTCCATCAGCGCCGATTGCGCCAGCCCTGGACCGGCGGCCAGCAGGAACAGGACGCCGGTCAACGCCGGGCTGCGCCAGCGCCGCCCTTCCTCGATCCAGGCCAACCCCTCCGAGGCCAGGAGCGCCAGAGCCGGATAAGCGGCCAGCATATAACGAGGCCAACCCCCGTCGGGATTATTCGACAAGAGCCACCCGTAACCGAGCACGGGAACCGCCAGCAAGACCGCCGCCGGGTCGCGGCGAAAGGCCAGGCGGCAAAGCCCGAGCAAGGCCGCCGCCGCGGCGATCGACCCGGCCCCCGCGAATGTCCAAATGTTGATCCAAATCGAACGCAACAGCTCCGCCCGGCTCCACTGTGTCATCTCGAAGAGCGCCGCATGATCGCGCGCGCCCTCGAGCACCGCGACGGGGTCCAGGACCGAGAACGGGGTGCCGGCGATAAAGCCCCCCGCTGCCGCGGCCAAGCCCAAAAACAGGCGGGAAGGCTGCCTTCGCCCCTTGCCGGTCCAATGGGCCACCGGCAGCGCCAATAGGGCCGGAGCCGCCGTGTATTGGGCAGAAACGGCCAAACCCAATGACAAGCCGCACAGCACGTGATCCTTGAGCTTCCCTTCCTTTTGCGATCTGAAAGCGAAGAGCCAGCCGGCGCAGGCCAGGGCGAACATCAGGCAGTCCGGCTTGGCCGAGTGCGACAGCTCGACCAGCACGGGGGAAAAGGCCAGAAGAAGGGCCGCCCAAGGCAGACGCTTGGGCGAGCGCTCCCGCTCGGCCTTCCAGAGAACCCACACGCCCAACAGGGAAAAGGCCGCGGCCAGGAGGCGCGCGATCAGGAAAAATCCCCCGGGCTCCCACGCGAAAAGCCCCACGAAATCCGACACCCCCTTGCGCAGCCCGAAAAAGGACCATGTCAGGAAATAGAGACCGTAACCGATGAAAAGCAGATAAGGCCACAGCGTGGGATATTTGAAGGCATAGGGCTTAAGGCTGCCCGCGCCGAAAGACACCGCGAGATTGACCAGATGAGGCTCGTCCGCGTTGAAGGTGTAGGGTAGCCCCCAGGTGATGCCGGCCAGGCGCAACCCGATCGCAGCGGCCGCCGCGACCAAGGTCAAGGCCAAGCCGTGAGTCCACGCGCTTCCTTTCATGCCGACCACGCGCTGGGTCGCCATCAGGCGCGGCGGCAAAAACCCGCGACGGCCCTGCCGACCTTCTCCAGCTGGATCTGAGTCATTTCCGGAAATAGGGGCAGCGAAAGAATCTCTCCCACGGCCTTTTCCGCGTGAGGCAGGGAACCCGCCGGCAGGCGGGCCGATCCGCAGGCGGGCTGCAGATGAGCCGCCACGGGATAATGTATGTCCGCCTCGATACCCTGGCCCCTCAGGTGCTCGAGCAAAGCGTCTCGTCGGGAATGGCGGACGACGAAAAGGTGATAATTAGAGCGCGAATGCGCCGATTCCTCGATCCAGGACAATCCCGGCAAGCCGCCGAGGAGCCGGCGGTACGATTCGGCCAAGGCCCTCCTCCGTTCGTTCCACTGCTCGAGATAACGCAGCTTGACGGAGAGGACGGCGGCTTGGATGGAGCTGGGCCGCACATTGAAGCCCAAGCGCTCATGGTAATTCTTGCGCTCCGATCCGTGGTTGCTTAGGCGGCGAACCCGGGCGGCGAGCTCCGCGTCATCGGTGAGCACCGCGCCGGCGTCCCCATAGGCCCCCAGGTTCTTCCCGGGGTAGAAGCTGAACGAGGCGGCCCGCGACAGCGAGCCGGCCTTGAGCCCGCGATAGAGCGAGCCCGCGGCTTGAGCCGCGTCCTCGAAAAGAATCAGCCCTCGCCTCTCGGCGACGGCGCGCAAAGCCTCCATATCGGCCGGCTGTCCGTAAAGATGCACGGGCAGGAGGGCCTTGCTGCGGGGGCTCAACGCCCGCTCGACCGATGAGGCGTCCATATTGAGAGTGCGCGGATCGACGTCGACGAAAACCGGCTTGGCGCCGCACAGCAATATCCCTTCCACCGTCGCGAAAAAAGTCAACGGCGTGGTGATGACCTCGTCGCCGGGCCCCACTCCGGAAGCCCAGAGCATCAACCAGAGCGCGGCGGTGCCCGAGTGCAAGGCCACGCAATGGCGAACTCCTATATAGGAGGCGAATTCCTTCTCGAAACGCTCGACCGCTGGACCGTAGATGAAGTTTTGCGTCTCCAGCACCTCCGCGATGGCCTTTTGCATCTCCGGGGCCAAGACCCGGTATTGGGCCTTCAAATCGACGAGTGGGATGCGTTCGGACTGCTGCGCGGCGGAGATCGCTTTCATGGTTTTCCCTTGGGCTCGATCAGGTTCGCGGGCCGGCCGCGTCTCTTGAGGCGGGCCGGCACCCCGGCTACGATGGCCTTGGGCGGCACGTCCTTGGTCACGACGGCTCCGGCTCCGATCAAGGCTCCCTTCCCGATGGTTACCCCGCCCAATATCACCGCGCCCGAGCCTATGGCGGCGCCCCTCTTGACGAGCGTGCGGCTGACCTCCCAGTCCCCGGGCCGGGTGGGCGCGCCGCCGTCGCGCACGGCGACGGGATAATTGTCATTGATGAACAGCACCCCGTGGCCGATGAAGCACTCGTCCTCGATGGTCACCCCTTCGCAGATGAAGGAATGGGAGGATATCTTGACCCGCTCTCCGATGCTCGCGCCGTTCTGGATCTCCACAAAGGGGCCGATGCGGCTGTCCGAACCTACGGCGCAGCCGTAGAGATTGGCCCAGCCCGCGATCTTGACGTTGCGACCCAAGCGCACATCCGGCGCTATGCGCGAAAACGGCGGTTGATTCGCCAATATTTTTTCGCTCATGCTCCCCAAAATTCTACTTAATTTTTCTAAGACAAAAGGCCACGCCCGCCCCGGCGTAAACGGCGATGAAGGGCTCGAGCGGCGCCCTATATCTTAGATTGCTCGCGAATACGGCATGCAGCAAGGTCAGATGGACGGCCCACGCGAGCAGGAACGCCGAAAAAAAGCCCGGAACGCCTCCTCCGACCAAGCCCAGCAGAGCCAAGGCGAAGCTCAGAAGCGCGAAGCCTCCCATGGCCCAGCGGATCGCGGCGGGATGCGGCGGATAAGGCAACGGACGCCAGAACTTGAGAGCCTTGCGGGCCGTAAGCCTCATGAAGCGCGCCGGGTTCTCCTTGATCCAGGCCTTGGCCTTGCGGCCGAAATGAAGATCCGCCTCGAACTGGCTCATCCCAGCCGTCTCGAGCCCCATCTGGAGGGGCCGGGCCTTCAGCTCCTGGGGGTCGACCGCCATCCCTTCCCAAAGGTTCCAGCCGCTCTGCAAAGAGACGGGGATGAAACGGTCGAAACGAACCCAGTTGCGGACCGTCCAGGGCGCCACGGCCAAGGCCCACGCCAGCCCGCAGGCCGCCACCAGAGCCGCCCAGCGAGGCTGCTCCCCGCTTCGCAGCAAGGAGATCACGGCCAAGAAGCCTCCGAATGGGAGCATCACCCCGCGCGTCAGGCTGGCCAGCCCTCCCACTAGACCGGCCGCGGCCGCCACGGCCGGCCGGCCCGAGCCCCAGGCTCCAAGCCACAGGCTCATGAAAACGACGGCGAGCAGCGCGAACACGGTCTCGGACATGATCCTCGCGCTGAAGAAGATCAGCAGCGGATTGCAGGCGGTCAAGGCGCCGGCCGCCAGACAGGCGACGCGGCCCAATCCGGCGCTGGAGCATAGGCGATAGATCAGCACCGGCAGCAAAGCGCCTAGGAGCATTTGCGCCCACGCCGCCCAGATCAGGCCGTTTTCCCCCAGGGCCAGGAAAGGGACCAGGAAGAAAGAGTAGCCCGGGGGGTGGGTGACCAGAGGCTCGGGGAATCGGCCCAAGAAAGACTCGGCCATGCGGATGAACACCCCGTCGTCGTAAAGTCCGTCGTCGCGATAGGCGAAGAGACGGCCCATGGCCGCGGCCGCGGCAAAACGCAGGGCCAAGGCTGCGGCGAAAAGCCCCGCCTGATCCAGGCGAGCGAAGACGTTCTTTTCCCTTATCAAACCGTCTTGCCGGCCGGCTTGACGCCGAGCTCGGCGCAAAAGCGGCGCATGATCATGTGGCAGAGGCAATGATGCAGGTCCTCGGCCTGCTGCACGTCGGAGGTCGGCACCACGAGCGAGGCCTCGGCCACCTTGATCAACCCTCCTCCCGGCCGGCCTAATATGGCGAAGGTCTTGTTGCCGCGCCTGCAGGCGAAATCGAAGGCCTTGATCACGTTCTTGGAATTACCGCTGGTGGAAAAACCGATGACCAGGTCGCCGGGACCCAAGAAGTTCTCCAGAGGCCGGGAGAAGACCGCGTCATAAGAGACGTCGTTGGCATAGGCGGTCAAGGTGGGCTGGTTGTCGTTGAGAGCCATCAACCTGAACTTCTTCTTGAGGTTCATGCTCACGCCCTTGTTCATATCGCAGACGAAGTGCGAGGCGGTGGTGGCGGATCCTCCGTTGCCCATGACGAAGATGAGCTTCTCTTGATCATAGGCTTCCTTCATCCATCGGAACAAGGTATCGATCTGCTCCTGCGGCATCTCGGCCAAGGCCTTGCCCAAGTTCGCGAAGTAGTCAGCGGCGAAACTCATTGCCTCAATCCTCCTGCCCAAAGCGCCTGGGCCCGCTCATAAGCCGCGGGAGTGCCTATGTCCACGACCGGTCCCATGAGCATGCGCGCGTAGGCCCGGCCCACCGCCCGGCCCATCACGTCCTTGCCAAGATCTCCCCGCTCCATTCTGATCCAGCCCATGAATTCGGGTCCCGCCAAATACACGCCGGCCGCCGCCAGGTCGCTCTTGGGGCGCGCGGGCTTTTCTTCGAAGGAGATCACTCGCCCGTCCGAGTCCAACTCGACGATGCCGCAGGCCTTGGGGTCTTCGCATTGGAACAGGCCCAGGGTCAGGGGCGGCTTGACGCGCTCGTGGAGCTCGAGCAAAGGCCTTAGATCGGCGCCCACCAAGGTGTCGGCGTAGATGATCCAGAACGCCTCCTCTCCCGCGACGAAATCCCTGTTGGCCGCCAGTGTTCCGGCCGAGCCCAGGAGCTCCGGCTCGTGAAACAGGCGGACGCGAGGATTCCCGGAAAGTCCGGCGACGAAGGAGCGCACCTGCCCGGCCTTGTGGTGGGTGTTGACCAGGGCCTCCCTGACTCCCAGTCCGGCGAGGGCTTCAATCCACCAGGCGAGCACCGGCCTTCCGCCCACCGGCAGCAGGCATTTCGGGACATCGTCGGTCAGGGGCCTCAATCGAGTCCCCAGACCGGCGGCTAAGACGAAGGCCTTTCTCGCGATCACTTCCAGACCCGGCGCTTCATATTGAAGATGATCTTGCTTCCATCCGGCTCGAGGGCGATGGGCAGTTCCCTATATCCCGAGAGCGCCGCGCGCACGCGGGCTCTGTGGGTCTCGGGCACGTAAAGCAGGAAAAAGCCTCCTCCCCCGGCGCCCGTGACCTTGCCGCCCAAAGCGCCCGCTTTCTTGGCCTTGGAATAAAAGGACTCGATCTCGGGCGTGGTGATGCCTTCGGCGAGCTTGCGCTTGAGCAGCCAATTGCGATCCAAGTTCTTCCCGATTGAGTCGATCCGCCCGGAGTCCAGCGCCTTGCGGCAGTCGACGGCCAAGTCCCGGATCTGATCGAGGGCCCGGCGATTCTTCTCGGTGCGCCGCCCTTGCTCGGCCAGCAGTCCGTCCGCGCTGCGGGTCTTGTCCATGAAGTAAAGCAGGAAGCTGTTCTCGAGGGCCCGGATCGAGCCGGGGGCCGCCTCGACCCGCTCGACGTCGACCTTCCCGGCCTTGCGGAAGGTCAGAAACCGAATCCCGCCGAAGGCGGCGATGTGCTGATCCTGGCGGCCGATCGGCTTGCCGCAGCGTTCGATCTCGATCTCGCAGGCCTGGCGCGCCAATTGATCCTGGCTGACCTGGCGTCCCGCGTAAGCGTGGAAAGCGTTGAGCATTCCCACGGTCAGGGATGACGAGGAACCCAGCCCGGAACCCTCCGAGGGGATGTCGGCCAAGGTGGTGACCTCGAAGCCGCGCTTAAGACCCGCCAGCTTCATCGCCTCGCGCGCCAGGTCGTGCTTCACCTCGTCGACCGAGACGACCACCTCCTTGCGCCGGGCGTAGTTGACGTGTATCTGATCGTCGAAGCGCTCTTGTATGATGACGTAGATGTATTTGTCTATCGCGCATGAAAGCACCTTGCCGTCGTTCTTGGCGCAATAATCGGGCAGATCCGTGCCGCCGCCCGCCAAGCTGATGCGTAACGGCGTCTGGGAGATGATCATGGCTTGAACGCCATCCTTCGGCCCCCTGAGGCGGTCGAACGGCAGGCCTGCTCCAGCACCCGCACCACGCCCACGCCGAGCTCGGGCCCGCTCAAGGGCTGGACTCCGCGCCGCGCCGCGGCCAGGAAATCCGCGCATTCGTTGCGCAACGGCTCCTCGGGAGCCAGGGCCGGGATCTCGATATCGCCCGCCCCGTAATAAAGCGATTGGGCCTTTTTCGAGTCCGCCCCGACGCGCGTGTCCTTACCCGGCCTGACCAGCCTCAATTTCTCGAAGGCCTCCACGTCATCGTAGAAAGCGGAGCCTCGCTCCGCGTAAATCTCGACGCGGCGGATCCGGCGGCTGGAAAGCCAGCCCACGTGGATCCGGGCGACGACTCCGGAGCCGAACTCGATCTCGATGAAAGCGGCCTCGTCAAGCCGGCCCTGGGTATAGCGCCACCCCGTGGCGCGCACCGCCGAAGGGTTTTTCCCGGCCAGATGAATGGCCATGGCCACGTCATGCGGCGCCATGTCCCAGACCACGTCGTGCCGGGGAGACGGTGGTCCTGGGTTGATGCGCGCCATGTCGAGATAGAAGAGCCGGCCGAGCCCGCCCCGACCCAACTCCTCCTTAAGCCTGCGCACGGCGGGATGGTAAAGGAACACATGGCCCACTCCCAAGGTCCGCCGCTGGCGGCGCGCCAGGGCCGCTAGCTCGGAGGCTTCGGCCGCGGAATGCGCCAGGGGCTTCTCGACGAAGACATGCTTGCCGGCCGACAACGCGGCCTTGGCCAGGCTGAAATGGGTGACCACCTCGGTGGCGATCGCCACGGCGTCGATCTCCGGATCCTCCAATATGTCCTTGAAATCCGCGGTCAATCCCAATCCGGGATATCTTTGCCGAGCCCATTCGAGACGCCCCGGCTTGAGCTCACAGAGCCATTTGACGCGGCATCCCGGGAGCTCGTTGAACACGCGCAATAGATTCGGGCCCCAATAGCCGCAACCGATCTGTCCCAACGCCATCGTGGCCTTCATTGCTTTATCCCCAAGGTCAGATAGAATATAGGTCTTAGATTGCCCAACCAATCCACCACCGGCCGTATCTTCGTGTAGTTCCAGTAATTCTTGATATCCGGATAAATCTTCGTGACCGGGACCTCGCAGACCTTGTAGGCCAGGCGTATGGCCTGCAGCTGCAGATAATACTCGAGCTCGCCGCGATTAAGCCAGTCCTGATGCAGCTTGATCCGGGGATCGCGCAGAATGGACGCCCGCAATGCGCGGAAGCCGTTGGTCGCGTCCGTGATCGGGAAGCCCGTGATAAAACGCACCAGCCAGGGATAGGCGCGGGTGAGGATAAGCCTATGCTTGGGCATTTTCCCGTAACGCCCCCCCTCGAGATATCTCGAGCCCTGGATATAGTCGAATCCCTTCTCGATGATGGGGGCGGCCAATTTGCCGATCTCGGAGGGGTCATCCTTGTCATTGCCCGCCATGACCACGATGATGTCATAACCCTTCTCCAGGGCGTAATCGAAGCCCGTGCGGATGGCCGCCCCGACTCCCCGCGTATGCTCATGCCGAAGCACCGTAGCTCCCGCCCTCGAGGCCTCCGCGTCGGTGCCGTCATTGGAGGCGTCTGAGACCACCACGATCTCGGCCACGGCGTTCTTAGGGACCTTGGAAACGACCCGCCCGATCTTGCCCAGCTCGTTATAAGCCGGTATCACGGCCACGATACGAGTCCCGGAGGCGCCCGATTGTATCATTATTTCCGTTTATCCTTAGACAATATGACGATCGGGAAGTTCGCGGAGGTGAAATGGTCGCGAATGAAGGAAGAAAAATTCCGCTCGGTCCTATAACGTCTTTTTATCTCCGGGTCGACGCCCTCGTGCCATGAGGCGTTGTTCACGAAATGGTCGGGGAAGACACCATCCGGCTGGCCCTTTATGTCTCCCTGGAGGAACACCAGCTCGTATCGGCTAAACGGGATGGGCGGGAAGCGATCAAGCATCGGCGCCGGGGAGCTCATGCCGATGGAGCGGCCGGCCGGGATCTCGCGCTCGATCCATTCGGCGGCCGAGAAACTGTTCGACTTCCCGGGGCTATCCATAAGGAAATTCGCGTCATAGGCTCCGGCCAAGGCGAGCTCCCCCAGCCAAAGGGCGGCCAAGCCGCATCGAGCGGCTCGCGGCATGAGCCTGCCTAATCCCTCCACGAGCCCGGCGGCCGCTAACATGGACAGCAGAGCCAGCCCGCCCAGGAACATCCGAGCGGACACCGCGTTCGGGCCGCTGGTGCCCACGAGATATGCCGCGCCCAACAGCCAGGGCGCCAGAAGCCATAGAGCCCATTTGTCCTGCCGGCTTCTCCGGTAAAGAGCCCAAGCCAGGCCTCCCATGGCCGCGGCCCAGAGCCCCGTCGACAGTCCATAGCGCAACGGACTCCAAAAGAATTGGGCGAGCGCGACCGGGCTCAGGGTCGGCTCGTACCAGCGAGCCATGCCGCGCATCTCGTCCAGGAAATCCCGCCAGGCGAAGGGCACATAGGGATTGAACACGAAGAACACCGCGACGCTCGCGGCGTTGAACGCCAGCATCCTCAACAGCGCGCGGCTCGGGGGACGGAAATGATGCGCCGCCAGGAACAAAGCCCACATGGGCGCGATCAGCACCCACGTATATTTGACCGAGCCCACGGCCAGCCCGAATAAGACGTTCGCCTTGAGCCAGTCGCCGTCCCGGCCCTCCTGAGCCGCCCTCAGGCAATAGAAGGCGCAGCCCAAAGACAACAGGGCCGCGGGCAAATGGGGCTTCATCACATGCGAGAAAGCGTTGACCGCCGGGCAAAGGCTGAACAAGGCCGCCGTCCACCAAGCGACCCGTCCATCATAGAGCCGCCGGGCGATGAGATAGACCAGCACGGAGCAGCCCAGGGCGCAGAGGGCGCTAAAGAGCCGGCCCACGCGATACATCGCGGCGATCTGCTCCGCGTTCTGATAATAGAACAGTGGATCGGGAACCAGACGCAAAGCTCCCAAGACATGGGCCAAGGCCAAGGCCCCCGCCATCGGGTAGATATAGGCTCCGCCGTACAGGGATTGCCGCGTATCGAACTCGAGGCGCTTGGGGTTGATGCGGCTGATCGCATTGAGCACGAACTGCTCGTCTTGCTCCACCGAGCGCAGAAGGAAGGAGCTGAATCCGTGCATCAGCACCGGATTGACCGCCGGCCCGGCGGCATGGCAAACGGCTTGGAAAGAGTCGCTGGGATCGACCAAGGCTCCCGACCAGCGCCCGCTGCCGAAGGCCGCCTGTAGGTTGTGGCCCAGCCTCTCGTAATGGGCCCTGCGATTGGCCTCGAGTTCCCGGAAAAAATCGATACTCCTCTGCTCCGGCAGCAGCACGCGCGCGGTCCGCTCGGCGGAAGGAAGACCCCAGCCCCAGCCGACCAGGTAGGAACAGAGCGCCGGCGCCAGCACGGCGACCAGGGAAGGCCAGGGGTTCGCTTCGGAGGCGCTAGTCACGTCGAAAATCCCCGCGCAGCTCGATGCGCGAAAGGGGCCGGAAGCGATATTTTAGGAGGGTGAGCACGGCCTTGAATCCATCCCTCCAGCCGATCTTCTTGCCCTGGGCCTCGGTTCTAGGCTTGTAGGAGACCGGGACCTCCTCGATCCTGTAGCCCAGCCTCAGCAGCTTGGCCGTGATCTCGGGCTCGAAATCGAATCGGTCGGACTCGATGCGGAAGCGGCTGAGCACCTCCCTGCGGCAGCATTTGTAGCAAGTCTCCATGTCGCTGACCGAGGCGCCGTAAAGCAGGTTGGTCAGCCAGGTGAGCCCGCGATTTCCCCAATAGTGTATCGAACCCCAGTTCGGAGCCAGGTTCATGAACCGGGAGCCGTAGGCCACCTCGCAACGGCCCTCGAGAACCGGGGCGGCGACCCTGGGTATCTCCTCCGGATTGAGCTCGAGATCAGCGTCTTGGACTATCACGACCTCGCCCCTGGCCTGCGCGAAGCCGCGCCGCAGCGCGGCGCCCTTGCCCTGATTGGGATTCTGATAGATGACGCGCACGCCCGGCAGGCCCTCGACCTGCGTCCTGAGCACCTCGGCCGAGCCGTCCCGCGAGCCGTCATCGACGACGATGATCTCCTTGTCGATGGGAACCTTTTGGACGCGGTCGACCACCGCCTTGACGGTGTTCCTCTCGTTATAGACCGGAATGACGATGGAGAGCTTCACCGCGGCAGGAAGGAGCGTTGATAATCGATGACGCTGCGGATGATCTCGTTGAGCGTCGTCTTATGCCGATAGCCGATGAGCCCCCGGATCCGGCCCAGGTCCGGCACCCGATGGGCCATATCCTCGAAACCGCTCTCATAAGCCTCGTCATAGGGCACCAGCACTATCTTGGACTTGGATTTGGTCAAGGTCTTGATCCTGCGGGCCAGCTCCAAGATCGAGACTTCCTCGTTGGAGCCGATATTGGCCACGAGCCCGTAGGCGTCCTTGCACTCGAGCAAGTCCGCCATGGCGGTCACGACCTCGGTGACCATGGCGAAGCAGCGGGTCTGCCGCCCCGTCCCGAACACCGTCATCGGCTTGCCCTTGAGGGCCTGGCTGACGAGGTTGGGTATCACCATGCCGTATTGCCCGGTCTGGCGCGGCCCCACCGTGTTGAAAAGGCGGACGATGGTGGTCGGCACCCCCTTCTGCTTCCAATAAGCCAAGGCCAGGAATTCGTCGATGGCCTTGGAGCAGGCGTAGGACCAGCGAGCCTTGCTGGTGTTGCCGAAGATGATATCCTGATCCTCGCGAAAGGCCTTGCGGCTGCTGGCCTTGCCGTAAACCTCCGAGGTGGAGGTCAGTATCACGCGGCGCTTCTTCTTGCTGGCGAGCTTGAGCACGGTCTCGGTGCCATGGACGTTGGTCTCAATGGTCCTGACCGGGTCTTCCACGATCAAACGCACACCGACGGCCGCGGCCAGATGATAGACGGCCTCGGCCCAGTCCACCAGCTCCGCGAGCACGCCCGAGTCGAAGATGGAGGCGATGGCATAGCGGAAACGGGGATGGCTCTTGAGATGCTCCACGTTCTTGATAGATCCCGTGGAAAGATCGTCGATGATATGGACCAAGTGGCCGCGCTTGAGCAGCTCCTCGGAAAGATGAGACCCGACAAAACCGGCGCCGCCCGTGATCAAGATATTCATCGTTGTTTTACCCGCGGTATGAGTCCGGCCGCCCGGTCGAGGCTCGCCATGGCCATCAACACCATAAGGCCCATGACCGGAAGGCGGAATCGGATGACGACAAAGACGAGCGCGTAAGCGATCGTCCATAATAGAAGACCCCAGTAGATCGGCGCCAGTTCCCTCAAGCGCGCGCGAAACAGACACAGGCCCAGGGCGGCTAACGGGATGATCCAGCCGTCGGAGAGGAGGCTGGCCCACAATACGGCGCGATAATCATGGCTGTAGGAGCGTTGATAGGGCCAGGGCCGCCATAGCTTATAGAGGCGGTAAAGCGAGCCCTTGATATACGCCACCGGATTCTCGGCGATGATGCGCCGGCAACCGCTCAACAGCACCTTCTGCGCCGCCAGATAATCGTGGGCGGCGATCTTAGACAAGGCGTCGCGATATTCGGGATAGGAAGTGAGAATCCGCCCCTCCTCGGGCAGCCCGAGGTATTGCGGCGGCACGGTCAAGCCTTGGAAGAGATTGATGCCGCCGTGGATATTGCCTATCACCGGCGAGCCGAAGCTCCGGTAATTCCTGATAGGCCAGGGCAGGTAGAGCAACGCGGCCAGGGCGTAATAGGCCAACGCCGGCCTCCACAATCGCTGGACCCCATAGACCGCCAAGAGGCTCAAAGGCAGCAGCGCGACCAGGAGCAAGGCCACGGGATTGGTGAGGGCCAACCAAGACCCGGCGAAAGCCCCCAGAACTATCCATAACGGCCGGGGCGAACGCTGCCAGGCCAACACGCAGGAGACCAAAGCCGTGACGAGGAATGTGGCCAAGGTCTCCCGATAAGTCCAGCCGGAGTAGTAGATGGCGTAGGGATAAAGGGCCCAACACCACAGCGACAACATGCCGACCCTGGGAGAGAAAAGGGCCTTCCCCAGGAAATACAAGAGCGCCGCGGTGGCGGTGCCCAGCGCCGCGTTGGCCAAGAGAGCCGCCAGGGGACTGACGCCGAAAAGCAGATAGAGCGCCGCGATGAAAAGAGGATAGCCGGGGCTGGTCTCCAGGGTCGGGATGCCCGGCTCCGCGCCGAACTCCCCTCTTTCCACGAGAGCCGCGGCGATCGTGGTGTAATAACCCACGTCCAGGATATTGGCCGGATGACGGTAAAAATGGGCGACAAAGGCCAGGCGCGCGGCCAAGGCCGCGGCCAAGCCCGCGGCCAATAGCGCGCGGCTTCCAGGCTTGATCATCCCCTCGTAACTATACTTCTTGGGCCTAAGGGGCGGCAATAAGGCTGTCAACAAAACGTCAAGCCTTGATTGGCTTTTTTTCGCGGGATACTATCCACCGGGAGGCTTGAGAAAGGTCGCGAAACGCCCGATCAGGGCGGATCCGGAAAGCCCGATCCCGCCCACCCTTGCCCGTCTTGACCAGCAAGGCGGCGCAACCCGCGTTGCGCGCGGCGCGGATGTCGGTGGTCGTATCCCCCACCAGATAGCAGCGGGCAATATCCAGCTTGAATCGCCTGGCGGCCGCCTTGAGCATCCCGATGGCGGGCTTGCGGCAGGCGCAGGCGCGCTTACGCCCGAATCCGGGATGATGGGGGCAATAGTAGATCGCGTCGATTCTCGCGCCCCTTTGCCGCAACCTGCGATTCAACAGCCTATGGACGGCGTCGACGCCCGAGCGGCTGATCAAGCCCCGGGCGATCGCCGATTGATTGCTGACCACGATCACCTTGAGCCCCGCATGGCGCAGCCGGCGGATGGCCGCGGCCGCCCCGGGGATGATCCTGAGCTGGCTGGCTTGGCGCAGATAATGCACGTCCTCGATGATCACGCCGTCACGGTCGAGGAAAACGGCGCGGGAGCCTTGCAAGCCTCTCATAAGTCGATCCATCGCCAAGCGCCGCTCATGTTCTTTGGATGAAATTATAGTTCTTTGAAAAAGATAAAATTCCGTCATGGCGCCGTTCTTTTCCATCATACTGCCGACCTACAATCGAGCGCATATGATCGCCAGCGCCCTCGAATGCGTGCGTCGCCAGACCTTCCGGGACTACGAGGTGCTGATCGTCGACGACGGCTCCGTGGACGACACGCCGGAGGTGATCAAGCGTTGGACCTCGGATCCTCGATTCAAATACCATCGCCTGGAGAAGAACATCGGCAACATGCATTGCCGCAACCTCGCCCTGGGCATGGCTACGGGAGACTGGATCACCAATATCGACTCCGACGATTTTTGGACGCTCGACAGGCTGGAATGCTTCGCCCGCTATTTCCAGGAATATCCCAACGCCGGCTTCGTGTTCTCCAACGGCTATCTCTACCGCTACGGGCGAGTCATCGGCATGGCCTTCGATCCGAGCCGCCCCATCCCGGAAGGCCGCGTGCCCGGCCATTACGCGGTCGGGGAGGAGTACCTGCCTTATCTCACGACCAACCTCGCCATCCCCCGCGAGCTCTATAGGAAGTACGGGCATTATCGCAAGGACATGGTGATCCTGGACAACGAGCTCTACGCGCGCATGCTCGCCGACGGCGTCGAGGTCGGCGTGATCCGCAAGCCCTTGGCGGTTCGGCGCATCCATGGCGGCCAGGTGACGCACAAATGGATCGAGGAGTATCCCGAGGCGGTCGAGGCCCTGAAAGCCGGGGGAGCGCCGGAGGCCGTCATGGAGCTCGAGCGCGAGAAACTCGTCCATGAGTTCGCCAATTATCTCTGGCGCAACCTGCAGCCGCGACAGGCCCGTGAATTCATGCTCAAGGAATTGGGGCCCAAGGCGGGGCGGTCCTGGCTTTATCGGCTCACCTATCTTCCCGAACCCGCGCTTGCCGCCGGGCGCCTGATCAGGCGCTGGTATTTGATGGCTCGCCATCATCCTTGGCTGGCCTCGGCGGAGGTGCGGGAGATCTATGGACTCATCAATCCGCTCATCGAGCAGGAGCGGACAAGATAGGCGGCCTTTCCGGCCTCATCTCCGACCTTTGAAGCTCGGCGTCATCGAGCAGCAGGCTCGGCGAGATCACCGACATAGGCGCTCCCAATACGAGATTCTGCACGGCCGGATCGTCTCCCGCCGTGAGTATGCTGTCCATCAGGTCCAGCGGGGTGCCTACCAGATCCAGATCCCGGACCAGGATGGTCCGGCCGGTCTGCGCCTCCACGAGATATACCTGGCCCGGCACCAAACGGATAGAGCCATGACCCTCCGTGCCCTGTTGCTGCGTGAAATGACGCAATTGCCTCACCCATAACCCATAGGGCTTTCCGCGCCTGCGGCACTCTTGCCTTAACCGCTCCAGCAGCGAGCTCACCGGAGCCGGCTTCTCCGATCGAAGGAACAGATTGCCGGGCAACCCTTCGGGCCAATAGCCGGCCATGGATCTTCCATGGCCGTTGGATCTCGGGAATCCGAGCACGGGATAGCGCGACAAGAGCAGCCCCTGAAGCACCCCTCGCTCGATCAAGGTGGCCGGACGCGGAGGCAGCCCCTGATCGTCCCAGTCGTAATGTCCCGCGAGCTCCACTCCTTGGAACCGGCTCCGGGTCGGATCGTCGATGAGGCTCAGTTCCTCCGGAAGCACCAGCCGCCCCAACTTTCCGCGAAACACTTGCGAGCCTCCGGGGTTGCGCTGTTCCTCCCCCGACAGGCGCAGCGCCACGCCCAGCACCACGGCGGCGGCGACCGAGGGGTCGATGAGGGCTGGAGCGCTGAAAGGCGAGGTGGTCTTGGCCAAACGCAGCAGCTCCAAGTCCCGAGACATGTCGCCGACCAAGCGCTGCAGGTCCTCGCCGGAAGGCATCGCCTCGGGCGTCCTGAAGACTAGCCTCCTGTTGGCGAAAAGCCTCATGCCGTCAGCGGCCATATCCACCATATCCAAGGATATCTCGAGGGAGGAGCGGGGAAAGTCGACCTTGCGTCCCTCTGTGTCCCGAAAGCGGGACCACTGGTGGCGCGCGCGGAAGGAAGCCTCCGTCTGCAGCGCGGGCTTGCGCCCGAAAGCGCGCGCCGCATCCTGGCAGAGGCTCTCGAGCCGGGCGTAATCCCACGGCATGGCGGGCGGCTCGGCGCGCCACACCTTGACCGACTCCCGGCTTAGATCGTCGGTATCGTATTCGGCCTTGCCGCGCGCGACCCTCAGGGCCTGTTTTCGGAGGAATTCCGCGACCGCGGACTTGTACGCACCATCGAGCAAGCGCCACAATTCGTGGCGCAGGCCGAGCTCGTCGTCGTCGAAGGGCAATTGGCGGGCGACGAAGCCGCTCGAGGGCCCGGTCGGATGATTGTCCAAGGAGTAATCGCCCACGCGCAGATCGGGCGTCACGAAACGTTGGCGGGCCCGAAGAGCTCCCAAGCGGCCCCCCAGCGAGCACTTGAGCTCCCATGTCTCGAGGTCGATGGCGGTCAGGCTGACATAATACGGGGAAGGGTAACCCTCGGCCTTCAGCTCGTTTTTGGCGCGCGAAAGCTCCGCCTCCATCGCCCGCTCCAGTCCCGATCCCGCCGCGGGCGCGGCGAGGCACAGCCAAGCCCACATCCCGATCAACGCTTGACGGCGCATATCTCCATGGAGTCCCGGGTGTCAAGATAGAGGAGCTTATCGCCGATATCGAGCCAGCGCACCGCCGCGGACACGGAGGCGTGCACGGGCCGGGGATAATGCCGCAGCCGGCTCACCCAATAGGCGTAGGAGAATATCCTCCCGAAAGACTTCACCAGGACCGGCTCCAGACCGTGGTCTCGGAGCATGCGGCGCATGCTGGACCGGTCGAAGTAGTAGATATGGGCCGGTCTTAATCCCCACCAATAGCCGCGCAAAAGCCGGGCGGAAAGACTGCCGATATCCGGCGTGACGAGATAGAGCACGCCTCCGGGACGCAGCCACTCGGCGGCGCGGGCCAAGGCCGCCTTGGGATCGGTCAAGTGCTCGATCACGTCGATGAGGGCGATCGCGTCGAAGCTGCCGGCCGGAAAACGAGTGGTCCGCAGGAAATCCTCGGCATAAACATCCAGCCTGAAACGCCGCCTGGCGACCTCGCAGGCCCACTGGGAGAGATCCAGTCCCGCCACGTCGAAATCCGCCCTCGCCGCGTTGAGGAAATATCCCGTGGCGCAACCGATCTCAAGAAGACGGCCCGAACCGACGAATCTCTTGATCGTGCGCAGGCTTAGATGCGCGTTGATCGAGCGGCTGGAGCTCTCCGCGAGATAGCTTTCATCGACGCATGCCCCGTAGCCCTCGGCCAGGCACGCCGCCGAAGGCCTCGGATTGGTGTAGACCAGCCCGCAGTCGAGGCAGCGCACGATCCGGCCATAATCTTGGAACTCGTCGGTGGTCGCGGCGAACACGGCCGAGTCCTCGGCCCGCGCGGTATAAGGGCGGTCGAAGAGCGCCCGCCCGCCGCGGCTCCCGCAAAGATTGCAGGCCACATCCTCCAGAAGTGGAAGGCTCATCGTGTTGACTCCTGCATCGGCGACGGCAGCAGCGGAGGCCGCGCCCGATCCTCGGGCAGGCGCTGCAATTCGACCTCGGAGACCAGGACGCTCGGGGCTATCTGAGCCACGGGCACGAAGCCCGATTCAGCCCCACACGAGAAATAATTGGAAAGGGCCGAGTCATCGGCGGCCGCGACGATGCGATTGAGAACCACCAGGGGCGTGCCCACCATGCTGGCCCCGCGCACCAAGGTCTTGCGCCCGGTCGAACCGTCCACGCGATAGACGAGCCTCGGCCGGACCTCCAAGGTCTGGGGCGCCTCGCGGGTGTTGGGATTATCTCCGCCCTGGGCTCCGACCAGCCAAAACCCATAGGCCTTTCCCGCGCGCCGTATCAGATCGAGGAGCCTGTTCTCCAGCTCGGGTCTGGAGATTGGGTCCTCCGCCTGAACGACCAGGTTGGCCATGCGTCCGGTAGGCCTTAGCAGGGCGTCGGAGCGGCCATGCCCGTTGGAGCGGGGGAAGCCCTTGAGAGGCCAACGCGACATCAGAAAATTGATCAATATCCCCTTATCGACCAGGACCACCGGCCTGGCCGCCACTCCCTCGGAGTCGAACTCGTAATGGCCGTGCAGGGGAACCCCTCGGAATTGCGCCAGGGTGGGATCGTCCCAGAGGCTGAGAAATTCCGGTATGATCCTCTTGCCGATCAAGTCCCGGAAGACCTGGCTCTGCCGCGGCTCCCTTTGCCTCTGGCCCTCGAGCTTATGGCCCAAGGCCTCATGAAACAGCACCCCCGTGAATTCGGGATCCAGTATGGCCGGCGCGGCCATGGGAGCCTGGATGGGAGCATGCCTCAAAACCGCGAGCGTGCGGGCCATGTCCCGCGCCTTGGCCTCCAGCGCCTCCACGGCGGGAAGATCCTCAAGATCGCGAATGGACCAGCTTTCTTGCTGCTCAAGCCTCATCCCATCGTCGCTACGGGTAACGGCCGTCAGGGCCAGCGAGCCCGGCACATGCTCCTCCGGCGTGGCGATTCGCGTGCCCTCGCTGGTCAAGAGCAAGCGCCTGGACCCTCTCAGCCTCAACGAAGCCCGGCTATCCTGTATCTCTGGAAACTCCAAGAAAACCTTCGAGACCCTTTGCACCAGGCTTCTCGCCCGATCGTGATCGAAACGCGCGGGCGGTTGCGCCCGCGCGTGTGCCGTCGCCGGCTCGATCGAGAAGTCGTCCAAGGGCTGCTGGACGAAATCCACCATACGTCGCGCCTTTTTCTCCAAATAGCCGGCGACGGCGCTCTTATAGGCCGCGTCGGTAAGCGACCAGAGACTTTGACGCAAAGCCCGGTTCTCCAAGGGGGCGGCCGAGTGCCAGCCTTGGAAGGCCAGCTCAGTGTTGTCGAAGTGCCTGTCTCCGTAACGCAGCTCAACGAACAAGGTCCTGGCCGAATCGTCGTATTCGTTGAGCAGATCGCCGAAATATCCGTTGACCTCCAGGCGCCTTTCGTCGACCAGCCGATAAGCGAGGAAATAGGGCGGACCGAACGGCTTTTGCCTCAAGCTGGTCATGGAGCGTTTCATCTCGGCCTGCATCTGCGAAAAGGCGGCCTCGTCCGAGGCCCTGGCCGGAGCGATCAAGAAGAGAAGGACGATGAACGCCCGCATCGGCCTAGCGCAGCTCCCAGATCTCGGCAAGGACAGTCCCGGAATCGGAGAAGGCGCGCACCAGCACGGCCTTATCGGCCAGAAAACGCTTGAGCTCCGCGTCGGAGCCGATGGCGGGCGAGTTCATGATCACGACGGTACCCCTGCTCTTCTCCATCCGCGCCATCAAGCTCGGCATCTCTCCCGCGTCATAGAGGAAAGAATCCACCTTCATCCCGGCCTTCTGACAGGCCAGCGCGCCGTAACCGTGCAGATAGATCGGGGGCTTGACTCCGGGGCTGGAAAGCGCGGCCAGGACCTCTCGGCCGGTCCTGTCGAGGTCCGGGGAAAGCGCGGAGTAGGTATATTCCACCGAATAGAACAGCGAATACGCCAAACCCAGGCCGATCAACGAGGCGCGGGCCTTGGCGCCGCGCAGGGCCAGAGCGGCGCACGCGATGAAGGCGAAGAGAACGGCCGCCGGCTTGACGTAGAACGAGAGCGAGGGCCCGAAGAATATCCGAACGGGCAAGAATCGGAAAAGCCCCTCCCAAGATCCGTTCAACCGAGGATGTATCGGCTGCACGGAATAGGAGCCTGCCCACGTGAGCAAGGCCAAGACCGCCATAAAAGCCGCGCTCCAGGCAGCCGCGCGAGCCGCCTCGCCGCGTTCGATCGAGGCCGCGGTGATGATCGCCAGCAAAGGCAGCACGGCGGTCCAATAGATCACCAGCTTATGGGGATTGAGAAGCAGGCATATCCCGGCCATGTAAACCAGGCACAACCAGAGCGGAAGGGCGAGCCTTCTCCGACTCTCCTTGGAAATCAGGCCTGAGACCAGGCCCCAGCAGAACAAAGGGCCCATGAAAATGAGGGCCTTGGAAAAACTGTTGAGATAAAGCCTAAGGCCGGCCGGCGTGGACAACGATCCCAGCCGCGCGGCCATGCCCTCCAGAGTGCCGCCGCCCTTGCTCAAGGCGAGCTGGAAGTGTCCGGGAAAGGACACGGCGTAGATAGAGAACATCGCCAAACCCACGGCAAAGATGAACCCCATGGCCATGGCGGCCCGCTTCGCCCCTCTTTCTTGGGCGCAGTGCGCGGCGATGGCCACAAGCACTAAGCTCGCCGATAAACTGGAAAGCCACAGCAATCCGAAGCAAAGTCCGGCCAGAACCAAGGACCCCAGGCTCCCGCCTTCCAACCAACTCCAGTAGAACCAACAGAGGCCGCATACCAGCAAGGCGAAAACCGCTCCATAGATATCGAGTTGCGCCGCGACGAAGACGCTCCAGGGACTGAGCGCGAGCAAGCCAGCGGCCCAAAGCCCCTTCTCCGTTCCCAGAAGGCGCCGGCCAAGAATCCACGTGAAACCCAGGGTGCCCAGGCTGAAGAGGAACGGCACCAGCCTGAGCCATTCCCAACCGAACACAGCCATGCCGGCCTTGAGCAGGAGTCCGAAGAGTATTGGCTGCCCGTTTCCCCGAAAGGTCCCCACGGGGGCGAGAGCCTCCCGCACGAAAAAATCGTCGTCGCCGAAATACGGGTAATCCAGCAACGGCGCGCGCAGGGCCAGGAAGGCCGCCAGCGTCGCGAGAAAGCCCAGCAGGGGCCCCCGCCTCAGAATATGTTCTTGAGCAGGCACAGGAAGAAACGGTGCCCGATCTTCCAGGGGCTGATCTTGGACACACCGTATTTGCGGGCGTATTCGTGCGTGGGCACGTTCACCACGCGGAAGCCGCGCTTGAGGCATTTCATGACCATCTCATGCTCGACCGCCGCGGAACTCTCCACCAAACCCAGGCCGCGCGCCACTTCGGTCTTTATGGCGCGATAGCAGTTCAAGGTGTCGGTTAGATTCGCGTCCCAGCGCCAATTGATGACGCTATTGATGAAGATATTCCCGGCGGTCCTGAAGAGCTGCATGAAATTGACGCTGATCTCGTCGCTGCCGCCGCTGTAGCGACTGCCGATGACCATATCCGCCCGGCCCTCGATGATCGGGGCGACCAGGGCGTCCCACTGAGCCACGTCGTCGGACCCGTCCGCGTCCATGAACACGACGATGTCCCCGGAGACGGCCTCGATAGCCTCCCTCTGCGCCGCTCCCTTGCCGCGGCCGCTGTCGCACAAGAGCTTCGCCCCGTGGGAAAGGGCGATCTCGGGAGTCCTGTCCTTGGAATGGCCGTCCATGACTATCAGCTCCGATGCCTTGCCCTTGACGGCCCCCAGCACCTCGCCCAGAGTATTTTCCTCGTCCTTGGCGAATACCACTATCGAGACTTTAGGAGGCATGGATATTTCTCCGATACCAATCGATGGTGCGTTTGAGGCCTTCGCGCAACGGCACTCGGGCCTGGAAACCCGCCTTGAGCCTGGCCTTGGCGGTGTCGCAATTGCGCCGCGCCTGTCCCGAGGGCTTGGAGGGGTCGAATCTCACCTTGGCGCCGGAGCCGCACAGCTCCCGCACCAGCGCCACCAGGTCGCGGATCGAGATCTCCTCGTCCGTTCCCAGGTTCACGGGGTCGCATTCCGCGTACCTCTCCGTGATCTCCACGAGGCCCCGGGCGAAATCCTCGACGAACAAGAAAGCTCGGGTCTGGGAGCCGTCGCCCCAGACCGTCACAGGGTCCTCGCCCGAGACGAATCTGCGTATCAAGCTGGGGATGACATGAGCCGAGTCCTCGTCGAAGCGGTCTCGCGGCCCATAGCAATTGTAAGGCCGCACTATCGCCGAACGAAGCCCGAACTCCTTGCGCATGGCCATGGCCTCGTACTCCGCCATACGCTTGGCCCAGCCATAACCGTCGTTGGCCTGGTCCGGGCAACCGGAGAACCCCTCCGATTCGGGGGTCGGGATGGTGCAGCCCGAGGGATAGACGCAGGCCGAGCTGACCACCAGCACTCGCTCGACCCCGGCCTTCTGCGCGGCCTCCAAGATGAAGCTTGTCATTCGGACGTTCTCGCGGAACATCGTTGCCGGATGCGCCTGATTATAGGCGACCCCCCTGACCCGGGCGGCCAGATGCATCACCACATCCTGCCCCGAGCACAATCCATCGCATTGCCGCGGATCACCCAAATCCACTTTCTCCACCTTGATCCGATCTGCTACGGCCGCTAGATTGTCCGGGCCGCTGTGCGAGAAATTGTCGGCCGCCGTCACCCTTGCGTCCTTGCCGGCGGCCAAAAGCTGCTCGATCAAATGGCTGCCCACGAAGCCGGAGCCGCCCGTGACGAGAACCTTCTTGCCGTCCCAAAATGACACGGAGCCTACCTGCGCCGGAAATAATCGTGGATGCATTCCACGATATAGTCCAAGTCTCGGCGGCTCAGATATTGGTGGCAGCCTATGTAGAACGCGCTGCGGTTGAGCCAGCGGGCCACGGGATAGTCCTTCTCAAGGTCACCGTACATCCTCTTATAGACGGGCTGGTTGATCAACGGCATGAGATCCCGCGTCTCGATATCGTGCTCCTCGAGGAAGTTCACCAGCCCGGTCTTATCCTCGCTGCGCAAGGCCAAACCATACATCATGAACATATGATCCCGGTCAGCGGGGACGCTGGGCAATTGAAGACGATCCTGAAGATCCTTGAGGCCATCGCTCAACCGCCGGGCGTTGGCCTGGCGGGCCTTGATGATGGCGCCGCGACCCTCGAACTGGCCCAGTCCTATGGCGGCCTCCAGCTCGGTGGCCCTGAAGCTGTGGCCTACCGAGATAAACGAAAACCTCTTGGCGACTATCTCCTTGAGACGCTCGCCCTTGACGCCCTGGTCGTCGTCGATGCTGATATAGATCGAATCCCGACCGTGATTCATCAGGCTGCGCAAGCGCACCGCGAGATCGGGCGACTGGGTGACGGCCAGTCCCCCCACGCCGGTGACTATGTAATGGGCAATGTAGGTCGAAAAACAACCGATATCTCCCATGGAGCCCACCATGCGACCCTTATAGCGTGCGAACATGGTCTCGCATGAGTCCTCTATGATCTTAAGCCCGCGCTCGCGGGCCAGCTCCAAAATAGGGTCCATGTCGCAAGGCAGACCCAAAAGATGCACCGGGATGATGGCGCGGGTGCGCGGGGTGACGCGTCTTTCCAAGAGCGTTGGATCGAGATTATAGGTGGCCTTGTCCACGTCGACGAAGACAGGCTTCATGCCATTGTGCAGCACGATGTTTGATGTGGCGACGAAGGTGACCGCCGGGACCAGCACCTCGTCGCCGTCCCGCCATCCCTCTTGCTCCTTGAGGGCCGCCAGGGCCACATGAAGGGCGCTGGTTCCCGAATTGCAGAAAAGCCCGAATCGGCACGAGTGGGCCCGGGCGAATTCCTCCTCGAAGCGGCGGGTCAGGGGCCCATAGGACAAACGGTTGGAGGCGATCACCTGCCGCAGATATTTCTTCTCCCTGGCTCCCAGCACGATGCCGCCGACGCCGATTTGGCTCTTAAGGCCGGCTGGGCGGGATGGGCGCGGGGTTTTCACGGGCGCGATTGTCATTTTCCGCCAAAATGGTAACATAAAAAAAGTGAAATGACTGAGCGCAGCGGAAGCGGATTTTGGACGGCTCAGCGCGTCCTGGTCACCGGGGGCCGGGGGTTTCTCGGCTCGCATGTCGTCGAACGCCTCAAGGCTCTCCGCCCCAAGGTCTTGATAGTTCCGAGCCGCCGAGACTGCGACCTGACCTCCCTGCCGGCCGTCGAGTCGCTCATCAAAAAGGAAAGGCCCAGCATGGTCATCAACCTGGCCGCTGTTTGCGGAGGTATAGGAGCCAATCAGGCTGAACCCGGGCGCTTTTTCTACGAGAATATCATCATGGGCGCCCAACTCATGGACGCCTCTCGACGCCTCGGCGTCGAAAAACTGCTCCAGGTGGGCACGGTCTGCTCCTACCCTAAACATACCCCGGTTCCTTTTGAGGAAGAGTCATTATGGGACGGCTACCCCGAGGAGACCAACGCCCCTTATGGAATAGCCAAAAAGGCGCTCCTGGTCCAGGCTCAGGCGTATCGGCAGCAATACGGATTCAACGCCATCTATATCATCCCCATCAATCTCTACGGCCCGGGCGATCACTTCAACCTTAAAACATCGCATGTGATCCCGGCCCTGATTCGTAAATGCGCCACCGCCGCCGAGACCAGCGCTCGCTCCATCGAATGCTGGGGAACCGGGAAAGCCACCCGGGAATTCCTCTACGTGGAGGACGCGGCGCGGGGACTCTTGATGGCCGCCGAGCGCTACAATAAACCGGCCCCGATCAATCTTGGTTTCGGCGGAGAAATCTCGATCAAGGAGTTGGTCGAGCTCATAGCGAAGCTTACTGGCTTCAAGGGAGAGATACTTTGGGATAGCCGCAAGCCCGACGGCCAGCCTCGTCGGCATCTGGAGGTCTCCAAGGCGCTCAAGGAGTTCGGCTTCAAGGCGGAGACAAGCCTCGAGGAAGGGCTCAAGAAAACCGTCGCATGGTATCGCAGCCAGGTCAAGGCCGGGGCCTTGACTGAGTGATGCTCTCGAGCCTTCCCGTCACGCTCGCGCTTCAAGCGGCCCTTCTCGCCGCCCCGGCCGCCCCGGTCGATCTCTCAGCCAAGCTCGCCGAGCTGCCGGTCGCGAGCGCCGCGGGCGCGATGTCTCCCCGGCTTTCCCAAAACGGAGACGAGATCATACTGAGCTGGCTTGAGCCCATCGAGGGCGCCCCGGCCGAGCTCAAGGACGACGCCTTCGAGCTCAAATGGGGCCGGCTTTCCGCCTCCTCGGGCTGGTCGCGGCCTCTTTCAGCGGCCAAGTCCCTTCGCATGTTCGCCAACACCGCGGACATGCCCTCGGTATTTCCAGCGAAAGGAATCTTTTTCGCCCACTGGCTTGAGAAGATCAACGAACAGCCCTATGCCTATGACGCGTTGATCGCCCAAAGCCGAGACGGCGGCCGGACCTGGCGCCATCTCGGCAGCCTCAGGCGGGATTCGGGCCGCAAGGAGAACAACTACGACGGGTTCCTTTCCTTCCTCCCGGAAGGCGGCTCCGCGCGCGCTTTTTGGATCGACGGACGCAATGACAGGGGTGAGGAGGACAATTACCAGTTGAGAACCGCGAAGATCGCGACCAGCTTGCGCGAGGAAGCGGTTCTCGACGGATCGACCTGCTCCTGCTGCGATATAGGCTCGGCTCTCACGGACAAGGGACCCGTGGTGGTCTACCGCGGCCGCAGGGATGGAGATATCCGGGACATCCATATCGTCGCCCGCAAGGGCTCGGGCTGGTCTCAACCACGGCCCGTGCATACAGACGGCTGGCAGATCGCGGGCTGCCCGGTCAACGGCCCGCAAGCGGCGGCGTCCGGTCCGCTGCTGGCGGTCGCCTGGTTTTCGGGCGCCGGGGGAAGGGATTCGGTGAAGCTCGCATTTTCGCGGGACTCCGGCCAGACATTCGCGCCACCCCTCGAGCTCGACGATCTCTCCCCCGGAGGCCCTATCGGCCGCGTGGACGTCGCGCTAGCCGGGGGCGAGGCCTTCGTCTCCTGGCTGGGGCGCGCGGACGAGTCCGGCCAGGGCGTTCTCTTTCTGCGGCGCGTCTCGCCTTCCGGCCTGGCCAGCCCCATCGTCAGGATGATGCCCATCGACGCGGGCTGGCGCTCGGGCTTTCCTCAGCTAGTCGCGCGCAAGGACGAGCTGCTGTTGGCATGGACGGGCCTTCCGGACAAGGAAGACGCTCCGACCCTGGGCGTGCGGACCGCCCGGCTGGCCCTGCGCGACATCCCTCCAGCCACCGGAATCCCACCCTCGACCACTCCATCGGCCGCCTTGAGTGCCGATGAGATCATGAAAACGTCGTTCAAGGACTTGGCCGGCAAAGAGACCCGCTTCTCCGACCTGGGCGGTAAGCTGCTCCTGGTCAGCCTTTGGGCCACCTGGTGCGAGCCCTGCCATAAGGAACAAGCCGAGCTTGCCGAGCTCCATCGCCTCTATTCCGCGAAAGGACTTTCCATCATCGGCATCAACCTCGACCTAAGAAGACATCGCGCCAAGGTGGAGAGCTTCGTCAAGGAAAGAAGCCTTCCCTACGCCGTCTGGCTCGATCCCAAGAGCAAGGCCCTGAGCCTCTTCGCGACCAACGGGGTACCCTCCACCTTCCTCATGAACCCCAAGGGCGAGATACTATTCCGCAAGACCGGCTTCCTCAGGCTCATAGGGTCGGAACTGGAAAAGACTATCGCCCGATCGCTCAGCGCGGCTCCTCGCCCATAGACGTTGGCTCCTATCCATAGGAGGAACCCGGCGGATAGCCGAACTCCAGGCGACCCAGAAGTTGGTTGTGCGCGCGGCACATGGCTCGGATATTGTCGGGCGAATCCGAACGCCCACCTCGAGCAAACGGTTTCTTGTGGTCAAATTCCATACAGGCTCGACTAGAGCATCTTAGTCCGCCCTCTCCCACATAGGTGCATTGTCCGCCGTCCCTTTTCCACACCTCCTGTTTCACGGCCTCCGGAATGTGCCGGCTTGAGCGGCCCTGGGATCGCTTTGAGGGCCGACCGGCTCGAGGCTTGCGGCGATCGCGATCGAACTTATCCAAGAGCAGCTCGAGAGCCATCCTTAATATCGGATCCAGCTCTCCCTTCGGCGCTTGATGCCGAAGAACCTCCTGGGCCCGTTTCAGAAGATCACGGGTCTCCTGGGTGATAGTGATGCTTGCCGTATATAAGGCGACCGCCCGTTTCTTCGATTCATGAGCCGGATTCGCAACGACGCCACCAGGTGCCGCGGAATCAATCGGTGAGGCAACCCCGGCATCGACTAGCGGGGATATGGAAATGGCGGCCGAGGCGCTGCTCCGGTCCTCTATCGCGGAATTGCTCGCCGAGAGTATACGAATCGAGTCTCTTTTCGCATACTGCGGGGCGATCGCGGCGATGAGCTGCGCGACCTCCTCTTGTGTCCGTCCTCGCACCGCTCGCGATAGCCTGCGCCTATTATCAGGCCGAAGGTGTGGCCCCAGCATGGCGGCTCCCACTAATGATAGTTCACCGGACGCAAGCATCACCAACAGCGAAGGATATTTCCGGCCCGCCCGGGCCGCGGCAATGCGCCTGGCCGCTCCAGAGCGGGAATACTTGAGGGACCGCATACAGTACTCGTAAAGATCAGGATAGCCTTTCGTCAAACTCAAGGATCGCCGATCGAACTCGCCCAGGCGAACCAGGAGATCCACCAAACAATCACGCTCCCTCGCGACCGTCTTATGCAACTGACTCGTGAGTTCTTCATCGGTCCACTGTCTGCAGTCTCTAAGATCATGAAGGAATTTGTTCATGCCTCTATACGATTGAGACCTAAAAAAGTTCCAGAATACGGTCTCTCAGTCTTTGACCAATACACATGATCGCACTGGCGTGGTCGACTCGAAATCAAAAAATCCTGATAATTAAAAGACAAATTATCAGCGCCGTGTCACAGTGACACACGACCAGCGAAAAGTGACGCTATTTATTGACTATTTCCATTTGAGCTCGACCATTCGCTAATAAATTCGCGGATTTAGTAACATGGTGTCGTCACCATGGCAGCTCATCGAGCCACCCGCGAATCCGCCGGCCCGGAAATCTCCTGCTATAACGATTCCTATGTCAACGACATACGGCTGAAGCTCAAGGCGTATTTCGAGCAGCATGCCCAGGAGAGGGACCGCTGGAAGAGCCGCTCCCGCTATTATCATGAACGCATCAGCCACCTCGTGCGAGGGCTGATCCCCGCTGGACAAAAGGTCGCCGAGATCGGATGCGGCACCGGCGATCTCCTATCCGCCTTGTCGCCCTCGGGGGGGATGGGCATAGATTTCTCCCATCGCATGATCGAGATCGCGCGCTCGAAATATCCGGCCCTCCAGTTCACGGTGGACGATTTGGAGCAATTAGGGTCACAGGAGCCCTGCGACTACGTGGTGCTCAGCGATGTTCTGGGCTCCCTGGCCGATGTCTGGCTCGGGCTGCGCCAGCTTCACAAGCTCTGCCATCCGGGAACGCGTGTCATCATCACCCATTACAATTATCTTTGGGAACCCCTGCTGCGGATGAGCGAGGCCCTGGGACTCAAGGCCCGGCAGCCGCTACAGCATTGGCTTCCTCTGGCGGATATAGAGAATCTGATGGCCCTCAACGGCTTCCGCGTGGTGCGCAAGGGCTATTCCATGCTGTTACCCATATGGCTGCCCGGCCTATCTTATCTGGTCAACCGCTTCCTGGCCCCTATTCCGGGACTGCGCCGGCTCTGCCTGGTGCAATATTTGGTGGCCAGGCCGGAGCTTCCCCGGCCTCAAGCCCCCAAACCGGAGCCCAGCGTCTCCATCGTCGTGCCCTGCCTCGACGAGGAAGGGCATATCCTGCCCTTAGTCGAACGTCTTCCCCGCTTGGGAGCCTTCACGGAGGTCGTGTTCGTCGATGGCGGCTCCACGGACGGGACCGTCCAGAAGATCGAGAGAGTGCTCAGCGAGGGCCGCGAGGGTTTCCGCTTCAAGCTGATACACCAAGGCGGCAGGTTCGGAAAAGGCGACGCGGTGCGCAAGGGCTTCGCGGCCTGCTCAGGCGAGATATTGATGATACTGGACGCCGATCTATCGGTGGCTCCGGAGGACTTGCCGAAGTTCTACCTGGCTTTGATCGAGAGCCGAGGAGAGCTCATCAACGGCTCGCGGCTCAATTATCCCATGGAAGACGAAGCCATGCGCTATCTCAACAACATGGGCAACAAACTCTTCGGGATGGCGCTCTCTTGGCTCATCGACCGCCACGTGCGCGACACGCTCTGCGGGACCAAGGCCTTGAGCCGGGAGCATTATGAAAGGATCAAGACGCAGCGGGATTATTTCGGGGAATTCGATCCCTTCGGCGATTTCGACCTGCTCTTCGGCGCCGCGCGGCTGGGCCTGGAGATAGTGGACATGCCGGTGCGCTATCGAAGCCGAGCCTATGGGGCGACGAAGATATCGCGCTTCAAGCACGGCGCCCTCCTGGCGCGCATGTGCCTGGTGGCCATGCGCAAGCTCAAGTTCGCCTGAGCCTTATTTCTTAGAGGTTATCTCGAATTCGGCATGGCTCGGGGAGGCTCCCGCCGATCCGAAGAGCACCGCCGGCTCGATCTTGCGCCCCATGGCCTGGGCCTGTTGATAAAGGGCGCCCAGGTTCTTCTTGGCCAGCTCATAGCCGGGCTCGATCTCCAGGGCGCGCTTGTAGGCGGCCTCGGCCTGGCCGAACTTCTGCTGCATGAAATAGGCGTTGCCTAGATACCAATACCCCTCCGCCGTCTCATGCCGATGCACGGGCAACGACTCGCCCGCCACCTCGGCATACTGCTGATAGGCCAGGAGCTTGTTGCGGACCAGGTCCATGGCGACCAGCTTGGGATGGGCCTGGCATTTTTCGGCCCTTATGTTCTCCTCGTAGACCTTGGCGGCCATGTCGAACTGCTTTTTCCACATGTAGATCTGCCCTATGCGGTAATAATTGGGGGAGAATACCGGATCGATGGCCTGATACATCTTATAGCGCGTCATGGCGCGCTCCATGTAGTGGGGAGCCTCGTCTGCCCGGCCGTTGTTGAGCGCCCATTCCGCCCTCTTTAGGTGCAGGTTGCCCACTTGATGATGCATCTGCACGTAGTTCGGAGCTAGGCGCCTGACCTTGTCATAGGCGTCCAGGGCGCGCTCATAATCGTCACGGACCTGGCCTTCCTTGTCGCCCCACGCCGGGTTGTTGATCTTGCGCATGTCGAAACGATCGTTATAGACATTCCCCATGAAATACAGGGCCATCACGAAATTGGGATTGAGCTCATTGACCTTGTAATAGTCCTGCAAGGCCTGCTCCCAGCGCCGCTCCTTGGAATGGAAAATGGCCATGTTGTGATGCACGTCAGCCTTGAAATAGCCCCAGAACCAATACATGGGGCCTCCGGATGACCTGAAATAGGCGGCCGGCGGCAGCGCCGCGGCTAGGATGACCAGGGGCACCAAGGGATTTTGCGAGAGAACGATGAGATAGACGAAGGCCGCGCCGAGCCCCAACACGCACGCCCCCATGACGCCCCAAGACAGCCACCACTGCCATATCTCGCCCGTCACGCGGCTTTGCATCACCTGGGCATAGCTAGGCCCCGGCAGGGCGGTGAATTCCTTGAGTATCAATCCGCAGATCCATAGCACGGCGATCAGGGCCAAGCCTCGCGCGGGCCAAATCAAGAATTCAGAAATCCCCTTGAGGATGGCCGAGAAACCGGCCGGTTGCTCCGCGGCGACCGGCGCTTCCCCAGGGAGCGGAGCCTGGGACTGGCGCAGCTCATGCAGCTCATAAAGACCCTTGCCCCGGGCCAGATTGACGATCATCCCCGAGAGAAGCCCCATATACACGCCGGAGGAGACGAAGCGCAGGCTGACGTCGGTGAAGTTATGCCCCAGCATGCCCATGAAGGCGATGATGTAGCCGGCGATGTCGAAAGCCCTGGGCGGGGGACGCCCGTCCTTGAGCGACAAGGTGGTGGTCAACTGGCCCAAAGACCTGAAGCCGATGACCAGGGTGCTGAAGAGAAGCCAAAGGAATATCCCGAATCCGAGTATGCCGTTGTCGAAGAGCTGCTCGAGATACTCGTTCTCCGAGTGGTCGGTCTCGGTATTATGCTTGCCCTCGATGTGGAATATGGGCGGGCGGCGGAAGGCGGGATAAATGGGCGGGAAACTCCCCACCCCCGTGCCGATCAGGGGCTGGGTGCGGATCATCTCCCAAGTGCCCTCCCAGGTGAAAAGGCGGAAATTGATGGAGACTATGTTGCCCGCGCTCACCCGATAGGCGAGAATCACCAGAAGCCACAGCGCCCCGGCCCCGAAAATGCCGACCAGGGCCTTGCGATAGGGGGCGACCATCTCCTTGAAGTAGATCAGCGAGATCACCACCGTGAAGACCAGCACCATGGCCATGCCGAGCCAAGCGCCCTTGGTCTGGGTGCCCACCAGATCGATGAGCAGCATCGCCATCAACGGCAGAAGGCTGAACTGGCGGCTCTTGACGTATTGGGTCAGGATGATGGGAAAGACGATGACCAGGAAATCCCCGAAGAAATTCGGGTTGCCATAGGTGGAAAAAACGCGCTCCCCGAAAGCGCCTCTCCAAATGAAGGGATCCAATCCCCGGCCCGGTCCCCGCATGTTCGGGCCCATGAAGAACTTGATGTCGATGAATTGCACGAACCCGTAGAGCACGGCAATCCAGGCCGTCCGTATCAGCCAACGGGTGAGCTTCTGGGCCGCCGGGTCGTCGAATTCGTAGATGACGATCAGGGCCACGCTCATGAAGAAAAAATGGCGCAGGAAGAAATCCACGCTGGCCATATTGTAGGGGGCGTGGATGAAGGAAAAGATGCCGACACCCAGATAGGCCAGGAAGGGCGACAAGCAGACTAGGTCCTGCCGGGTGAACGCGGCGCCTCCGGCCTCAAGAAGCCGGGCCACCCATAGCACCAGCAGCGCCAACCCGCCCATCTGCATCATGGTGATCTTGACCTGGGCTGAGTCGTAGGTGCGCAGATAAAAGAGCGAGGAGATGAGCAGATACAATATGGGTAGCCAGACGATGATCACCCGGTGGGCGAAGATCTCGGCGGTCAGGGCCGCGAGGCCCTTGCGCTTAGCGCCTTTGTCGGACATAAGCCATCTGTATTACCTTTTTTTGAGTTGGTCAGGAAGATGGGACGCCAAACCCAAGGTGATGCCGAAGGCGACCAGCACGGCTCCTGAGATGACGGACAATCCGCCGACCAGCACGTATACCCAATGGATCGAGATGCGACCGCTGGAAACATACTCCAAGATGGTACGGGAGTTCAGCAAGACTCCCCCAAGGCCAAGGCTCATACCGGCGGCCACGCCGGCGCCTCTCAAGGACTTGGAGTCCAACCAGCCTCGAGAGCGGCCCACCGCGATATCCGAGATCCTCTGGGCGATCAAGCCGAAAGCGCCCATGATCAGGGCACAGACCGCCAGGGTCAGGATGGTCAGTAGCCGATAGATCATGTCCTCTTCTAGATGCCCGTGCTTCCAGTAAAACAAGACGGGACCCAGGCCGTAACCCAAGGCCGCCAAGCCGAAGATCACGGCCAGCGGGCCGAAGATGCGCAGCGGGTAATAGGCGAATATGATGCCGAGTATCACTCTGAGAAAGCGGATCCCGTCGCCGACCACGTTGAGCTTGGATTCTCCTTGGCGAACGGCGTAAGGGATGGGCGTCTCGGAGATACTGGCTCCCATACAGGCGGCGCGAGCGGACATGGCCGGAGTGAAATGGAGTCCAGCGGGAAGAGGGGATAGGCGCTCGAGAAGAGCCCTGCGAAATAGCCTCATCCCGCTGGCGGCGTCATTGACCTGGACCCCGGAGAGAAGGGAGATCACATAAGCGTAAAAGACATTGCCCAGGGTCCTGAGGCGCGGCATCTGAGAAGCCGCGTGTATGCGATTGCCCACCGCCATATCCGCGCCGCCGTCCAAGGCCCGGCCCAAATCGATGAAAGCCATGGGATCGCAGGTCCCGTCGGCATCCAAAAAACCCAGCACCTCTCCTGAGGCCGCCTCGAATCCTGTCATCAGCGCCCGGCCATAGCCCTTGTTAACGGCATGGGAGACCAGCTTGACCTCGGGAAAGGCCGCGGCCTTGCGGCTCGTCGCGTCGCGGGAGCCATCGTCGACCAGCACGATCTCGACCTGGGACAGCCCCAAAGCCTGGCGCAGAGGTTGGCGGGCCTCCAAACATTTCTTGAGGATATCCTCGATCGCCTCCTCCTCATTATAGGCGGGAATGACGATAGAAAGAGTCTTGAAGGAGCCCATGTTCGGTTTCAGACGATATCAATTTCATTCGACACAAAAAAGTTAGAATTGTTCGCCATGCTGGAGTATGCCCTGCTCACTTTCGGCTCGCTTTTCGCCAGCGTCGACCCCATTACCGCCCTGCCGGCCTTCTTGGCCATGACCTCGGGCGACACCCCGCAGCAGAGACGGCGTATGGCCAAGACCGCCTGCCTGGTGTGCTGGCTGGTCTTGACCGGATTCGCCCTGCTCGGGCTGTCCATCTTCAAGATTTTCGGCATCACCTTGCCCGCATTCCAGATCGCCGGCGGCCTCGTGCTGTTGCTGACGGCTCTCGACATGCTTCGCGCCCGGCGCTCCCCCCTCAAGGAGACCGCCGAGGAGACCGAGGAGGGCATGAGCAAGGAGGATATCGCGATCACGCCCCTGGCGATCCCGATGCTCTCCGGCCCGGGCGCCATCACCACCGTCATACTGCTTTCGGGCCACGCCCCCGACTGGCCCCGGCGGTTGATCTTCTACGGCTCGATCGCCCTGGTTTCGGCGGTCAGCTACGTCGTGCTCTCGGCCGCGGCCTCCACGGCCAAGACCCTGGGGCATACCCCGCTCAACATCATGAGCCGGCTCATGGGATTGCTTCTGGCAGCGCTCGGCGTGCAATTCATCATCACGGCCATCAAGTCCTTCGGTCTGGTCTAGCCCTTCTTGCGCCCCACGGCCAGCAGATTGACTCCCACCCCCGGGATAGTCATCTGGTAATAGAGCTTCATCGAAAAGAAAAAGGGGAAGGTCGCCGCATGGAAAAGGCGATGATAGAGCGAAACGAGGCGCAGGCGGAGGCTCTTGGCCGGGAGCAGCCGGGCCGCGGCCAGAGAGGACTCGCGCTCCCCTCCGATCAAGTCGGACATGGGAGTCCCGGCCGAGCCGCGCCCGAAGAGCAGTTTCTTCAGGCTTCTCAATAGGAATGCCGCGGAGCGATCCGCCCAGACACGGGAGAATTCCCAGGTCGGCAGCCCGCCCGAGCGCAGATCGACCACCTCGAAGCCCTCCCGCTCCAGAAAGGTTCTCAGGGCCTTGGGGGTCCAGCGGCTTAGATGATGCGGGGGATAATCCCAAAGATCGCGGCCGAAAACGGTAGGCCTGCGATTATCAGGCACGGAGATCAGGAAATAGCCTCCGCCCTTGAGAAGCCTGCGCACTCGCCCGACCGAAGCGCCGAGATCATCGAGATGTTCAAGCACGTCGAGCAGGGCCACGGCGTCGAATCGGCCCTCGTGCTTCCGGGCGAAGGACTCGTCCAGCACCCCTTCGTGCACCGGCCCCTTGGCCCGCGAGCGCGCCAGTTCCAAGAAGCGGCGATCCACCTCCAGCCCCTCGACCTGGAAACCTCGACTCGCCGCATAGTCCAATAGCATCCCGGCCGCGCAACCCACGTCCAAAAGAGTCCCGGAGCGGATGGGCAGGCGCGACAAGAGCAGGCGCGCCCGTTGATCGCCTCCGCTGCCGCCGAACTCCCCGTAGCCGTCCACGTAGTTGAATCTCTCGTACCAATCCTGGCCCGGGAAACGGAAGGGCTCGGCGAATACCAGGTCGCAACCGGAGCAGCGTAATATCTCATAACGCTGGCCGCTGATGGCGTCGAGATGGGGCTCGAATCCCTCGCCGGAAGCCCCGCACGAAGGGCAAGCCTTCTTCATCGGGCGGCGAGCTCGGCGGGGCTCGCGCAACTTTGATGCCACATCTCGAGCATCAGCAAAGCCCAGAGGCGATAGCCGTGCTCTCGCCGGCCGCTTTGATGCTCGGACCAGAGCCGGCGCAGGGCCGGCTCGTTGAAATAGCCTCTCTTGAGCGCCTCGGGGCCCAGCACCGCTTCCTCCCAAAACCGCTTGAGCGGTCCCCGGAACCACTCTCCCAAGGGTATGCCGAAGCCCATCTTGCCCCGATTGAAGATCGTCGCGGGCAGCTGATCCTTGAAAGCCTCCTTGAGCAGCCACTTGTGGCCGCGCAAGCCCCGCAATTTCCATTCCCCCGGCAAGCGGAATACCAGCTCGACGAACTCGTGGTCGAGCAGAGGCGACCGGCCCTCGAGCGAATTGGCCATGGTGGCGATATCCATCTTGACCATGAGATTTTCCGGGAGATAGGTCTTGAAATCCACGTAGAGAAGCCGATTGAGCAGGTCGTCCGGAGGTCCCTGGGAAAAGGCCTGGGCCAGATAGCCCAAGGCCTCGCCCTGTCGAGCGAGCCTGGCCTGGAACTCGGGGCTATAAAGGCCGACCTTGTCCTCCTCGCTGAAATAGCCGATCATCTTGAGATAGCGGGCCGGCTCGTCTGCGAAAAGGGCCGAACGGAGAAAACGTTTGACCCGCCAGATCGCGCCGAAAGGAGCGTCGCGCTCGGGCAGCAACTCGGCCGCGACCTTGAGACCGCGTTGCGCCGGCCCGGGGATTAGATCGAAAAAGCGGGCGGCTTTCATGGCGAAATACCGGATATAGCCGCCGAAATTCTCATCGCCCCCGTCGCCATTGAGCGCCACCGTGACATGCTTGCGCGTTTCCCGCGCGACATAATAAGAGGGGAGAGCCGAGGAATCCGCGTAGGGCTCCCCATAATGCCAGGCGAGCTTGGGCAACACCTGGGCCATGTCCGCCTTGACGATGAACTCGGTGTGGTCGCAGCCGTAGCGCTGGGCCAGCTCCCGGGCAAAGGGCAACTCCGAAAACTGCTGCTCCTCGAATCCGATGGAGAAAGTCCGCACCGGCCGATCCGAAAACCGGCTCATCAGAGCGACCACGATCGACGAATCGATCCCCCCGGACAAAAAAGCGCCCAGTGGGACGTCCGAGATCATTCTTAAACGCACCGCTTCCTTGAGTTTGTCCCGGACCAGCGCCTTGGCCTCTTCAGGGTCGCGGGTGGCCGGGGGCTCGCCCAGCGGAAGATCCCAGTATTTCCTGATCTCGATGCGTCCCTTTTCCATGAGAAGAATATGCCCGGGCGGGAGCTTGCGCGCCGAACGGTATATCGTATGAGGCGAGGGGATATATTGCAGCGACAGATATTGGTCGATCGCCCCCTCATCCACGTCGCGTGACACTCCCGGCCAAACGAAGAGCGAGCGCAGCTCAGAGGCGAAGGCGAAAAACCCCGGCTGATCCGTGTAGACCAAGGGCTTCTTGCCGATGCGGTCCCGCGCCAGGAGCAGGCGTTGTTTGGGCTTGTCCCAGAGCGCGAAGGCGAACATGCCGCGCAAGCGCTTGACGCAATCCGCGCCGAGCTCCTGGTAAAGCGCTAGTATCACCTCGGTGTCCGTCCTGGTCTTGAAGCGATGCCCTCTCCCCTCCAATTCCGACCGGAGCTCTTGATAATTGTATATCTCGCCGTTGAGCACAACCCAAAGCCGTCCGTCATCGTAGGAAAGCGGCTGATGCCCGGTTTGCAGGTCGATGATGGCCAGGCGGCGCATGGCCAGACCGGCGGGGCCGTCGATGAAATGCCCGGAGTCGTCAGGACCCCGATGGGCGAGCAGATTGTTGGCCGCGTCCAGCAGCCCCTGATCCGGGCGACTGCCGTCCTTGGTCACTATCCCGCAGATCCCGCACATATCAGTTCGACACCGTCGCGCCGCCGCCGTTCTCGGGAAACAGCCTCAGGCGCAGGCGCTTGAGCCCTCCCCAAGAGGAATAGCCCGAATAAAAGGAAAGATAAAGACTGGGCGAGATCACGGCCAGCGCCAGAGTGATCATGCGGAAAAGAGCGAATCGCCCGCCCGGCGCGGCCTTCCAGCCCTCCCACCACAGGTCCCAGGCCCGCCCAGGCTCGGCCCGCAACGCCTCCCTGAGCACCTTCCGCCTCAATATCTCGAGGCTTTGCTTCTGCGCGAAACGCGGGCTGGTCTTGACTCCCCTATCGGCCAGCCAGGATTCCATGTGGCGCAGGAATATCTCCCTGTTCTTGAAATCCTTGTCGAGCTTGACCGGATCCTCATAGCCTCCCGCGCACCAATTGCAGCCATGGAGCCGATGCACGCCCAAGGGCTTGGGCAGGTTGGCGATCTCGGCGTCCAACAGCACCCGGACGGTCAGGAAATCGTCCAGATAATAGAAGAGATCGGCGGGAATGGGCAGGGCCCTCTCCAGGGCCTTGCGGCGGAAGCAGAGGCCGCTGGTGGCGGTGAACTCGGTACGCGCCTCGAGAAAATCCTCCAAGCGATAGCGGGGCGGCCAAGCGGGGAAATGCTGGGGCACGGGAGAAAGTCCCTCGTCGGCGTCCTCGAGCCAATGCTCGGCCCCTCCCACCTTGGGATCGTCGAAGAGCGGCGCCAAGGCGGAGAGCTTGCCGGGCCTGAAAACGTCGTCCGAGTCCAGAAGGCAGACCAGCTCTCCTCGGGCCTCGCTCAGGCCGCGGTTGAAGGCGGTGGCCTGGCCCTGCCGCTGCTGCAACAGGGCCCTCAGCCGCGAGCCGTAGGACGAGAGCATCTCCCTGGAGCCGTCAGTGGAGCCGTCGTCGACCACGATCAGCTCCAAGTCCTTGAAGTCCTGAGACAAGACGCTCTCGATGGCCTGGCGAAGGAAGCGGCCGTAATTGTGATTGTCGATCACGACCGAGAAAAAGGGCGTGGCCATTGACGGACTCAAGATACCATTTTGGGCGCCGGATACTTTTCCAGAACGCGGGCCAGGACGAAATCAAGCTCGAGCTTGGCGATGCAGTCGTGATGTCCGCAGACCCGATAGTTGAGCCGGTCCTCCATGGCCATGCCGAGCCTGGCGCAAGGGTGGCAGGCGATGCCGGTTCTGATATCGAGATGCCTTTCCCGATCCCAATAGGCCCCCAGCTCCTCGGGCGTCGAAAGACCCCAGAGCGTCACCGTGGGAACGCCCAGGACCAGGGCGGCCTTGGCCAGGCCGGTGTCGCAGCTGATGAAAAGATCGCAACTGGCGATCACGGCGAAAGTCTCGAGCAAGCTCGTCTTTCCGACCCAGGAGCTCGCCTGCGGGCAAAGCCGCGCCACGCGCTCCACGCTGTCCCGCTCATCCTCGGTCCCCACGAGCGCGATCTCCGCCCCATAGGCCCGAGCTAGCGCGGCGCAAAGCCCACCGAAACGCTCAGCATCCCAGATCTTGTGGTATTGATTGTTGGGGGGACCGAGATGGACGCCGATCCTCTTGGCCCCTTCAGGGGCCTTAAGTCCCGCGGGGGTCTTGACCGGCAGAGCGGGCCGGGAAGCCGCCTCGACCGGCAGACCCAAGGCCTCGATGAGGCGCAGATTGCGCCTGACGGCATGCTCGAAGTCGGGCTCGATCCAGACGATCCGGTTGAGCAATAGACGCCGGACCGGCTCGCCTATGACGAGAAGTTGCTTGAGCGTTCTCCAAAGACGAACCGGCCAAAGCGGCCAGCGCGCGATCCGGCAATGCCCGGCCCTTAATGGGATGACGGAGAGCCCCTCCTGAAAATAGTGGGCCGGCGAGGACAAGGTGAGCACGGCCAGATCGAATTCCCCCGCGGCGATGCGCCGATTGATCGCGATCCTTTGGGCCGCGGCGAAGGGGCCTTCCCACTCGTGCAGCCAGATCTCGTCGACCAGGCCCGTGGCGGGCAGCAGCTCCCGCGTGGTCGGATAGGGGTTGGCCAGAAAGGTGATCTTGGCCTTGGGATAATGCCGGCGCAAGCTCTCGAGGGCCGGCAAGAAGAAGATCAGGTCCCCGATCGCGGCATAACCCAACACCAATACGCGCCTAATCTCCACGGGGACCGGCGCCGGGCTCAGCATGAGCTTGAGCCGGAGCCAGAGGGCCCGGGCCAGATCGAAAAAATACCTCACATATGAATCATACAATCTTAAGCCGCTTGACACTCACAGGGGCGGTATCTATACTTAGTCGATGCTCCCTGCCTATGGGCAGGCGCTTGAAAACCCGCGAGGGTACCCGCAGGCGCCCCCCCAACCCCTGATCGAGGACAAGCCGGAGGGCTTCAAGGACGTGCTCTACGCCGTCGAGGATATAGTGACGGATTGGGACGGGTTCTCCGCGTTCCTGGCCGCCAAGCGCCCCGACCTTAGTCCCCGGGTTCTGCTCATCAGCCATGACATGTCCGAGATCGAGAACATCACCCTCATGGCCCTGGGGGGCGTGGTCAAAGCCCTCAACGGGAGCGTGCGCTATCTGCTGGTCAACGCCCAGAATTGCGACGCCATAGACCGCGCCATCGAGGAGTTCCAGCCCGAGTGGATCGGTTTCAACCTCTATACCGGCCTGACCGACCATGTGTTCGAGTGGCTGCGCCTCTTCAAGATCCGCAAGGCGGAGAAGATATTCAAGAGGAGCTTCGCCGGCTTCGAGGCCGCGGACCGGGCTCTCAAGGAGTTGCTGCGGGAAAACCAAGGGCTGCCGGTGCGCGAGGGCTCGCGCGTGATCTACGCGCCCATATTGATCGGCGGCCATTACAACAACCACGACTACAAGACCTCCTTCGAGCGAGGCGCGGACTATTCCGTGCGCGGCAAGGGGATCAACCTGCTCAAGGATATACTCATGGGCCGCTTCCTCCCGGGCATCTATCACGACCCGATCTCCTACCCCAACATACCCGAATTCGACCGGACCGGTTTTTACCGCGATACCTTCGCTTTCTCGGATAAGCTCAAGAAATACGCCCTGAGCCCGGTCAAGTCCGTTCTGACCGCCCTGGGCTGCGCTTATCGCTGCACCTACTGCTATATCAGTTCTCTGGTCGAAAACCAAGCCCAGTCCTATCGCGACAAAGGCATCAAGCCACCTAGCATCATCCAGGACCGGCCCCTGCGTCTGGTGCTCAACGAGGGCCTGGCCATCAAGAGGCTCGATGAGCAGTACGGCACCCGCACGTCGGCCGTGTTCGATCAAGCCGACATCTCTCTCAACAACCTGGAATGGTGGGAGGAGTTGCGCCCGCAGTGGACCCAGAAGGTGGGGATACCGTTTTACATTCAGGCCCGTCCGGCTATGCTTTCGGGACAAAAGGGAATAGACCGCATCAAGATGATCGCCACCGACAATCTCGTGGCGGGCATATCCATGGCCATCGAATCGGGAGACGAGAACGTCCGCAAGCTGCTCTTAAAGAGGATGGAGCCCAACAACATCATCCTGGATGCTCTCAAGAACGTGAAGAGCTTCATGATCCCCATGCGGACCCAGGTCATCACCGGCCTGCCGGTGATCCGTCCGTTGCGCGACCCCAAAATGGAGATAGGGCTGACGGGCGCGGACGGGCGCCAATACTACTATGACGACCCCGTCCAGGAGTGCCTCAAAGCCTTGGACCTGGTCGCCTCCTCGGGATTGTTCTCCCGTGAGGACTATTACTGGAATTCGCTCTATTCCCCGTTCCCGGGCACCCCTCTGGGGGATTATTCCTTCCAGGCCGGCTTCCATGACGGGGCCACGGACAATAAGGAGCGCGCCTACATGTTCACCTCGGAGGTGGGGCTCAACTGCTTCCCGCCTCTGACCAGCAAGAGGCTCGAGGCCTTCCATCGCACCGCGAACTTCTTCTCCCATCTGCTCAACGGCAAGGACATGATGACGCTCTTCCTCTACGCCAACGAAAGGCATGATCTCGAATCCTTCGCCGGCTTCATCGACGACAAGAAGGAAATGCTCCTCACCAAGCGCCAATACAGCAAGTTCGGTCTCATTCCCGATCCCACCCCCGACATGCTGAGAGCTTTTTTCGACCACGCCTTCCCCGGGCCGGACGACGCCTGGTTCAAGCGGGTCAACGAGAAGCTGCTGCCTTATTACGAGATATTGCTCGATGGGCTCGTGCTGGCCGCCAAGATGGCCGATCGGTTCTTCTTAGAGAAGGAAAAAGGCGCGCGATTCGCCCTGGAGCATCTGACACGCGTGGAAAGGAACCACTATTACGACAACAGCTATCATATGTCCTATATCCCGAAGCGCTATTTCGATTTCCTCAAGCCCTATATACACGAGAACCGGCAGGTATTGCTCGCCGCGGAGTCGAAGCGCAAGGAGCAGCCGGTCGAGGCCTTCGATCAGGAGGTAACTTCCTCTATTTGAGGAAGCGGAAAAAGCATTTTCCCGCCGCGTTTCAGGAAATCCCTCTCCCTCTCGATGATGCCCTTCCGGAAATGCCATGGCAGCACCAGGAAATAATCGGGGCTCATGGCGCGCGCCTCGGCCTCTGAGATGATGGGGATCTCGCTGCCGGGAGTCACGCAGCCGAATTTATCCTCGTTGATCTCGGCGATATAGGGGATGTCCTTGCGGGTCAAGCCGCAAAACTGAAGCAGCACGTTCCCTTTCGTGGAAGCCCCATAACCCAAGAGCCTTCCTCCCTGGCCGCGGATATCCTTGAGCCGCTTGAGCAGATGCTCGCGATGGCGCTGCACCCTGCCCCGGAACTCCTCGTAGGGCTTGAGCGTGCTCAATCCCAAGGCCAGCTCGCGCGCCAACGCCTTCTCGATGACGGAGGATTTTTCCTTGAGGCTTGAATCGTCCTTCGCCGCGGTGACGGAGAAACTTCCGCCGTTGACCTCGTTCCACTCCACGTCCACGATCTTGAGTCCGACTCGTCCGGCCATCCACTGGATCTGGCGCAGGCCGTAGTATTCCAGATGCTCATGGCAGACCGTGTCATAGGAGTTGGTCTCGAGCATGGCCGGCATATAGCTTTGCTCGAAGACCCATATCCCCTCATCATGCAGCACGTCGCGTATCTCCCTCATGAAATCCATGGGAGACTCCAGGTCATAGAACATGGCGATGGAGGTGATGACCTTGGCGCGGGTGGTCCCCGCCGCCTCGCGAATCGCCTTGGCCGAGAAAAACTTGGGGATGACGAGCACGTTGGCCGGATAGTATTTCTTGAATTTCGCCGCCGTGGGATCGATGCCCACCCGGGTCAGGGTCTCGGGATAGGCCCGGAGGAGCGTGCCGTCGTTGCTGCCGACATCCACCACCAGATCGCCCGCGCCCAGCTTGACTTTCTTGCGTATTGCCGCGACCTTGGAGTGGAGATGTTCGACCATCGATCGGTTGAGGCCCGAACGATAGCCGTAATTCTCCCCGTAAAGCTTCTCGAGATCGTAGCTATGCCGAAGCTGCACCAGCCCGCAGCTCCGCCCTCCCCCGTCCTCCTCGCACTTGACCAGCTCGAGCGGGCCCGGCGCGGCCAGCTGTCTTGGGTCCTTCACGAATATGCCGGTGGGCGCTTGCCGGCCCAGGTCGAGGATGGACGCGAGCCTGGGATTGCCGCAAATCCGGCATTTGGAGATCGGAATAACGCCGGAAGCGGACATGTCGACAGTCTATCAAAAAAGTTTTGATAAAATGGCCAGGCTAACATGTCGCGCCCCTCAAAGACCGGGAGGCGGCGCCAGTTGCTCTTTTTGCTGGCGCCCCTAGCCTTGCTGCTCGTACTATTAGCCGCGCTGGAAGTTGCGGCTCGTTGGATCGTTTCACGCAGGCCCAGGCCCATCGTCTATAGCGGCGTCGAGCATCCCCCTTATTTCAACGCCCCCGGGATCACCGGGGCGCCGCCTATCGTCGGCTTCCCGATCACCTACCGGATCAATCGATCGGGCCTGCGGGGACCCGAGGTCGCGAAATCCAAGACGGAGCGACGCCGTATCCTCGTCCTGGGCGACTCGGTGGTCTACGGCCTGGCCGTTCATGACCACGAGACCTTCCCCGCCCAACTGGAGCGCCAGCTCAACGAAGGCCAGGAGCGGGGCTGGGAGGTGCTCAACGGCGGCGTCTCGGGATATGACGCCCAGGATTACGCCGGCTTCTTGAGACTCAAGGGCCTGGAGCTCGAGCCCGACATCGTGCTATTGGGCCTCTATCGCAACGATCATGTCAACGCCCGCACCCTGGGGGCTAGCCCGGCCGCGCCGGCCTCCCCCCGCCCACCTCAAAGGCTCAGGAATTTCATGCTCCGCAGCGAATTGATCAAGGGCGGCATGGAGCTGTTGCGGCGGAGCAGGCGCTCCAAGTTCAGGTTCACGTTGGGACGGACCCTCGACGAGGCCGGAGAGAACCGGGTCAGGTCTTATTTTAAGACCGATGCCGCCACCGCCGATGCCGTGATCCGGTTCGTCAACGACTATCGCTATGATCCCTCGGTGGTGGAATCGGTCCTTCCGTGGCTCCTGGACCAGAAGGGCTGGGAGAATGTCGCCAAACCCCTCAAGGAGATAAAGGGGCTTTGCCGGTCCCGGGGCATCAAACTCCTCGTGCTGATCTTTCCCGTCCAGTTCGAGGTCTTCCCCGGTTATCGCTGGCCCGAGCCGGACAGGACCGTCGAGCGCATTTTGAACTCCTCCGGCATCTCCTTCGTCAATCTCAAGCCCCTGATGACCCTGACCGGCCGAGGAGACGAGTTTTACCTGGAGCGCGGGGACCTGGGCCACCCCTCCGCCGAGGCTTATGAGCTGGCCGCCGCCGCCGCAAGGCGCAAGCTGGCCGACTTGGGTTGGACCCGGGAGCCGAAACGGTGAAGGCTCTGGAGAACCTGGCCTTGGACGTCTCGAACCAACTGCGGCTTTCCGGCGGGTTGGGTCCGCGACTGCGCTGCGTGTGGGGCTATTACTCGCGCTATGGCCTGGCTCGCTTTCGGGGCCTCTCCCGCGAGAAAAGCAGGCTCGAGGCCCTTCACCGGCTGGCCGACCTGGGCTGGTCGCGCCGAGAGGTGGCGGTTCGCCTCCCGGAAGGACTGCTCTTCCATATGGACGCCTATTCGGCGGCCTTCCTGGTCCCGGAGTTGGTGTTCGATAAGGCCTATGAGAAAGACCCCGCCTTCGCGCCCGCGCCGGGCCAGACCATCATCGATGTGGGCGCCCATCAGGGCTTGTTCGCCTTGAGGGCGGCTGCCGCCGTCGGGCCGGGCGGACGGCTGGTGGCCATCGAGCCTTTCCCCGGCAACATGGCGCTCCTAAGACGCAACGCTCGAGAAAATCGCCTGGCGAATGTGACCCTGCTCGAGACCGCGGCGGCCGATTTCTCGGGCCAGACACGGCTCAACGTCAATCGCCTGGTCACCGGCGGCAATTCCTTGGTGTTCGACCATTCGGATTACGAGGGATCGGTGCCGGTCCAGGCCGACACCCTGGACCGCATCCTGGAGGCCCTGGGCTGCCCCGCCCCGGACCTCATCAAGATCGACGTGGAGGGCGCCTGCCTGCAGGTGCTATCCGGGGCGCCGAAGGCGCTGGCGAGCAAGCCCCGGCTGATCATCGAGGTCGAGGGCGGACCCTCCGAGATGGGGAACGTCGAGGCGCTGCTGGTGTCCAAGGGCTATCGCGTCCTGAAACGAGGGTCCGTCCTTTTCGCGCAAGAATGAATATCGTCTTCGAGGTGGGCCTCAACGTCTCCGGCAAGCGGGGAATCGATTACTACATGGGCAACGTCATCGAAAGCCTCGCGCAGGTCGACCGGAAAAATCGCTTTACCCTGTTCTCGTTTTTCTACACCGATTTCGAGAATAAGAAGAGCCGGCTGGCGCAGCCCGATCGCGGCAATTTCCGGCTCTTGGTTCGCCGCATCCCCGAGAGGCTGGTCACGAAGCTCGAATGGGATTGGGGGTTGCCCTTCATCGAGCCTTGGCTGCTGCCGGAGGCGCCCGACATCTATCACTGCTTCGGCTGCCGCCTTCCGCAGTTGAGACGATCGCGGGGCGTGGTCACGTTCTACGATCTGGCGGATGAGGCCTTTTCCTGCCGCGACAGGCCCGATTGGAACGGCGGACCAGCCCGGAACCGGATCATGTACGATGGCGCGCTCCGCGCCGCGCGCATCATTTCGACCTCGGACTTCATCAAGAAGGAGCTGGTCCGCTGCTACGGCATGCCCGAGGAGAAGATCGAGGTGATCAGCACGGGCGTCAACCTCGACATATTCTCGCCCGTGCGGGATCCCGCCCGTCTGGCCGCGATAAAGCATCACTGGGGCTTGCCCGAGCGCTTCTTCATGATGATCGGGCCTTATGAGCCACCCCAGAGGAATCACCCCGAGTCGGTGTTGCGGGCATTCTCCGAGCTCAAGAAGGCCGGGCTGCTCCAAGATCGAAAGCTGGTCCTAGTGGGCCTGCGCAATCGCTATCTTGAGAAGATCCTGTCATTCGGAAAATCCCTGGGCCTCGAGGGCGAGTTGATGAGCACGGGCTATGTCCCCATAGAGGAATTGCCGGGTCTCTACAGCTTGTGCGAGGCCCTCATACATCCCACCGGATGCGAAGGATTCGGCTTCGGTTTGGAGGCCATGGCCTGCGGAGCTCCGTTCATCACCTCGAATCTCCCTGGGGTCGTCGAGGCGGTAGGGGAGTCGGCCATCGTGCTCCCTCCGGGCCAGGTCGAGCCGCTGACCGGCGCGCTGCGCGACTTCCTCGGCCGACCGGAGCTGCGCGAGCGCCTCAAGCGGGAAGGGCCGGCAAGGGCGGCCCTGTTCCCTTATTCGAAGATCGCGGCCCGGATCTCATCCCTTTACGACAAGATCGGTCCCAGAGACGGGCGCGCATGAGCCGGTCATTCCGGTTCGCGCGCAATGTCGGCTTCAACATGCTGGGTCATCTGTTCACCATCCTGGTTAATTTCGCGGTGGTGCCCAGGCTCGTCGACTCGCTGGGCCATGAAGGCTACGGCCTCTATGTCCTTCTCTTCACCGTCGGTGCCTATCTCTCTCTCCTGTCCTTCGGAGCCGGGGCCGCGGTGGTCGTTCATATCTCGTCTTTCAGCTCCTCGGGCGATGGCCGCGCTCTCAAGGATGCCCTGCTGCAATCCGCCGCCTTCCACCTCGGCGGAGCGGCTCTCGGCGCGGCCCTGCTGGCCATAGCCGCCCCGATCTTGGCATCGCGGGCGTTCAACCTTCCGCCGGAGCTGATGGCCACCGGCGTGTGGATGCTGCGTTGCGCCGCGGCGGCGGCGATCTGCGTCTGCCTGCTGCATTGGGCCCTGGCCGTGATGACCGGCCTGCAACGCTTCGACTGGCACAACGCCTTGAACGTCTCGGTGGGAGTCTCCCTTCCCCTCGGGTCTCTGCTGTTGGCCTGGAAGGGCTTCGGTCTTGAGAGCATCGCCTTATGGTATGTAGGCGCCAATGCGCTAGGCGCCATCCTTGGGCTGGCCGCAGCCTGCATCCTGTTGCGCCCATTTCTGGCGAAAACCGGTCCGCGCCGGCTCGGACCGGGCGAGTTCGCGCGCTTCAGCCTCGGGCTTTGGACCGGACAAATCGCCTCCTCCGTCACCTATCAAATGGACAAGGTCCTCATCGCCAGGGCGGTCTCTTTGCGGGATCTGACGCTTTACTCGATCCCCTCCGGGCTGATCCAGCGCCTGCAAATCCTGCCAGCCACCGTCGCCTCGGTGCTGGCGCCCATGATCAGCGAGGTCGGCGGCCAGGACGCCGAGGAGACGCTGCGCCGCATGTATCTCAAATCCGTGCGCTTCCTGTTGTGGGTCATGCTGCCTCTGGACGCTCTTCTCTTCGCGCTCATGCCCCAGTTCCTGACCCTTTGGTTGGGAAGCGACTTCGGCATGGAAAGCGTCTGGCCGGCGCGGCTGCTGGTGCTATCTCAGGTCTTCTCCATCCTGACCGTGATCCCGAGCTCGGTGGCGGTGGGCCGGGCCAGACCCTGGCATCTTTCGGCCTTGGCTTGGAGCCAGGCCGTTCTCAGCCTGGTCTGCTGGTGGTATCTGCTGCCTCGCTGGCAGATATTGGGAGCGGCCTTGGGCGCCCTGGCGGCGCAGGCGATTCCCGCCATCTTTTATCTCTCCGCCATACATAAGCTGCTCAAGCTCGAGCCGGCGCGCTACCTGGAGCAAGGCCTTCTCCGTCCGGGACTGAGCGCGGCCGCGCTGCTACTGCTCGTCTTTCCCGTCCACGCCTGGGCCGGGACATGGCCGCGGCTGCTGTCGTTGGTCTTGGCTGGAATGCTCGTCTATTGCGCTTCCACCTGGTATTGGCTGCCTCCCGAGGATCGCAGGCTGATCAAGGACTTCCTGCGCTTTCAGGGTTAGGACCGGGGCCGGGCGGCGGCGATCACCGAGGTGCCGAATGGAAGGCGGCCCAGCATGGAGAGCGCCTGCCGCTCCGCCGAGCAAGCGCCATTCAAAATCCGGTTGAGCCAGGCCGGCAGCTTGGGAAACTCAACAACGGAGTCTTCGAGCGACGCCTCGACCTTCCCGCTCTTGCGCCTGAGACAAGCCGCGGGGAACACGAACGAATACAGGTAGCTTGCCCAAACCATCTCATAACCCGCCGACTCGAAGACCTCGCTCAATGAATCGATGCGATAGCGGCGATGATGGCCCAATTTGGTGTCCCAGTCGGAAAAAAGGAATTGGAAGGCCGGGACCGTGACTATGCCCAAGGCTCCGGGCGCGAGATAGGGCTTGAGCTGGGCCAATATATCGTCGGGCCGGGTCAAATGCTCGAGCACGTCCAAGGCCGTGAAAAACGAGAATCTCTCGCTGGGGAGTCCGGAAATCCCGGCTTCCAAGTCCTGCCGCACGAAACGTATCCCATGGGAACGGCAATAGGGCTCGAGCCTGGGATCGCCGTCGATCCCCAGCGCTTGTCCGGAAGACTTGATCAGACCCGCGCGCGAAAGATCCTCGGCGATGCGCCAAGTGGTGGCTCCGGGGCCGCAGCCTATGTCCAGATAACCCTCGCCTGCGGGACCGCCGTAGCGTCGCGCGAGTTCGACCACCATCCGCCTTCGGTGAACATGCCACCAATAGCCGCCGGCCAACTCCTCGAGCCCCTTGATGTGTATCTCCGGGATCATGGCCGATAGGCCCCGGTCCAATCGTTGAGCTTGATGCGGAAGATCTCCCAAAGCGAGCAGACGACATCCCGCAATATCCTTACCTTGGAGCCCGCCTCGTCCTTCCACGTCACCGGCGATTGGAGTATCGGAAAATCCAGCTTCTTGGCCAGAAACAGTATCTCCGCGTCGAAAGCCCAGCGATGGACTCGCTGCAGGGGGAAAATTGCCTCGGCGGCTTGAGCAGAAAAACATTTGAAGCCGCAGGTGAAGTCCCGGACCTCCCAAACCAGGAGCAGGCGGCAGAGAAGCACGAAGCCCTTGCCGAACCACTCGCGCAGCCTCATCTGCCGCCTCACGATGCGGCTATCCCGGGCGTTCCGAGAGCCGATCACGATGGGCGCGCCAGCCCTCAAATGGGGAAGGAAGCCGTCCAGTTCTCCCATCTCAGTGGACGAGTCGATATCACGGAAAAGCCTGAAGCGCCCCCGCGCCGCGAGCATGCCGGCCCTGACCGCGGCTCCCTTGCCTTGATTGCGCGGCAACCTCTCCAGCCTGATCCGGGGCTCTCGCCGCGACCACTGGAGCGCCATGTGCGCGGTCGCGTCGCGGCTGCCGTCGTCGACCAAGACCAGCTCCCAGGACTCCGGGAATTGGCCCAAATAGGCCAGTATCTCCTCGAGCCCGGCCGAGAGCCTCCGCTCTTCGTTGTAAACCGGCACCACGACGGAGAGAAAGGGCTCAGCCACGCGGGCGCCTCTTCGCCTCGGGCCTTCTGAGCAGAAGCGCCCGAACATTGGGCGAGGAAAATCTCTCGATCGGGGCAAAGCCCATCACCGGTTGCTCCTTGTAAAAAGCGTCCCTCCAGGCCTGATCATAATCATCGCTATGTATCCTGAGCGAGGTCAAAAGCAGCGCATCCGGGGGCAGATGCTTGAATGTCTTCTCGGCATCCTCCATGGTGGCGGTCAAGGCGATGGCGGTCCTATCCCCCTGCCATACCACGGTGCGATTGGCGTCGGTATAGATGATCTCATCCTCGCCGACGTGACGCCGCACGAACTCGCCCAACGCCTGCTGATCCCTGTAAAGCGCCTCCCGGCGAGGGCGGCTCTTCCAGTGATCCTTGATCTCGAGGGCCTCCCGGCTCAAGAACAGGAACGCGAACAGGGCCAGGCCCAGCGCCGGCCGGCTCTTGACCCACGGGACATTCTCGTCGATAAACTTCCAAACGAACAGCGACGCGACCAGGCAGAACAAGGGCGCCAATGGATCGAGATAATGCACGGCTCCGTAGCTGATCACCGCGTTGAACGCGAACACGGGCAAGGCCAAGATCCAGACCAGACTCTTGAATATCTCCGCGGATGGAGGCTGGGTGAATCGGGTCAGCAGGCTTAATACCACCACGGCCATCAAATAAGGATCGCCGGACGTCTCCACGAAGCGATTGATCGCGTAAAGCGGGCCGGTCAGCGCCTTTTGGATGAAATCCAGGGGATAGGCCAAGAACGCCTGGAAACTGGTCAATCCCATGTAGGTGGTGCTCGATCGGAATCCCGGGAAAGACGGGGACCAGTTAAGCACATAGAATCCCGGAGAATAGAACCATATCCCCGCGGCCGCATGGTTGTAAAAAGACAGCCCGATCATGGGCAACGCCAGGCCCGCCAGGAAGAACGCGACTCGGCGCCAGTCCCGCGACAGCCACCACGCGCCCCAAATGAACCCCGGCCAATAGGACTGTCCGGCCAGCCGGGTGCAGCAAGCCAGGCCGAGGGCCAGGCCGGCGACCCCATACCAATAGGGCTTCGCCCAGGCCGCCCTTCCCTTCCAAAGAATCAGCGCCGCCGCGGTGATGAAAAAGATGAAGGGCGGGTCGGTCAGGGCATGATAATTGCCCTCGATGATCATGAACGCGGACCAAAACAGCGCCACCGCGGTCAAAGCCTCCCGGCGGCCGCCCACGGCCGACCCTAGAAGAAAAAGCAGCACCCCCGTGCCCAGCGTCATCGAGAAGGCGACGAACAGGGGCACCCAATCCGCCAATCCCAGCGCCTTGTAGGCCAGGCCGATCAACAGCGGACCCAGGGGGCCATGATGCAGGAAGAGCACCGGCGGCTTGAATCCCTCAGGGAAAAAAGCGACCTGCGCCGGCAGCATAAGACGCGTCACCAAGCCCAACCCGCGCCCGAAATTGCGGGCCGGCTCCAGATACCAGATCGGGTCCGCGTCGAAGCCTACGAATCGGAACCGGGCGTCGACGGCCCATAAAGCCGCCGCCGTCAGGGCTAGGGCCGCCAGGGCCGTCCAAGCGGCCGGGGACCCCGCGCCGCCGCGGCGGCTCACGGGCAGCCGCCGCGCTTGACCAGCTCCAGGTCGGATTGGGCCATCATGGCGATCAACTCGTGGAACTTCACCCGAGGCTTCCATTTCAATCTTCGCTTCGCCAGCGAGGGATCCCCGCAAAGCAGATCCACCTCGGCGGGACGCAAGAGGGCCCGGTCAACCTTCACGTATTTTTTCCAATCAAGCCCGAGCGCCGAGAAGGCCGCCTCGCAGAGCTCGCGCACGCTATGAGTCTCCCCCGTGGCGATCACGAAATTCTCAGGCCGGCTCTGTTGCAGCATCCGCCACATGGCATCGACATAATCGCCGGCGAAACCCCAGTCGCGCTTGGACTCCAGGTTCCCCAAGCGCAATTCCTTGGCCCTCCCCGTCTTGATCATGGCGGCGCCATAGGTCACCTTGCGCGTGACGTACTCGATCCCGCGGCGCGGAGATTCGTGGTTGAAACAGATGCCCGAGACGGCGAACAACTTATAGGACTCCCGATAATTGATGGTCAGGTAATGCCCGTAAACCTTGGATACCGCGTAGGGACTGCGGGGATAGAAAGGGGTGGTCTCCCTTTGCGGGGTCTCGAGCACCTTGCCGAACATTTCCGAGGAAGAAGCTTGATAAAAGCGCGTGAGGGGCGATTGGCGCCGCAGGGACTCGAGCAGGCGGGCCACGCCGAGGGCGGTGGCATCCCCCGTGAGCAGCGGCTGATCCCAGGAGGCCGCCACATAGGACTGCGCCGCCAGGTTATAGAGTTCGTCGGGCTTGACCTTGGCGATGGTCTGGTCGATCGAGACCTGATCGGACAAATCCCCGCTGATCAGCTCTATGCGATGCAGGATATGCCGTATGCGCGTGAAGGGATCGTGGCTATAGCGACGCACCAGGCCGTAGACCTTATAGCCCTTGGATAAAAGCAGCTCCGCGAGATAAGAGCCGTCCTGCCCGGTGATGCCCGTGATCAACGCTTTCTTCGCCATTAAGAGACTCCTCGACGCGCCAGATCGGCGCGGCAGCGCCGCCCTAATATGGATAGCGCCTCATCCAAACCCATCATGGGCCGGCCCAGCAAGGCCGCCAATTTCTCGGTCTTGAGGCCGGCCTGCAGAGGCCGGGCCGCCTTTTGACCCAGCTCCGCGGTGGAGACGGGCTGCACCAGGCCCGGGTCGAGCTCCATGGCCTTGGCCAAGAGAACCGCCAAATCGGCCCTATGCGCGCGATCGCGCCCGACCACGTTGATGATGCCGCATTGGCTGGAATCAGCCAGCCGCAAGCTGGTCTCGGCCAAGAACTCGTCCAGGGTGGGATTGCACCACTGATCCATGGGCGCCCGGAAGACCTGGCCCTCCGATAGGCGCTCGAATATCTGCATGGCGAAATTCTTGGAACGGCGATTCCAGCCGAATACGGCGGTGGTCCTGATCACCAAGGAATTCGGGGAGCGCGACAAAAGCTCTTGCTCGGCCTCCCACTTGAGCCGTCCGTAGACCGAGATCGGGTGAGGCGGGTCCTCCTCCCCGTAGGGCCCCGCTCGCCCGTCGAAGACGTAGTCGGTGGAGTAAAGGATCTGCTTGGCGTGCCCGGCCCAATCCAACAGATACCGGGTCCCCTCGAGGATCACCCCCCGAGCCTGGCTCGGGTCGCTCTCGCAAATATCGACCCCTCCCCGGGCATTGACCCCAACGAAGATCAAGTCGGGCTTATGCTCCTTGAGGCAGGCCTTGACGCTATCGGAGGAGGCGACATCCATGAGCACTCCGCCCGGGATATGCCTGGAATAATAGCTCCCCAGGCCCTTCCACCCCGCGCTCCTAAGGGCCGCCAACAAGGCATGGCCCACCATCCCCGACGCGCCCACGACCAAGGCCTTCAAGGCCGATCTCCTCGATAGAAGTTCTGATCAAGAACGGGATCAGGCACTAATGAATGACCCACAAATTTAACATTTTAAAGACAAAGGGAGGAATTGGGCTCAGCCGCGGGCCAGGCTCTCTCGATAAAACGACTTGTAGCGTTCAGCCAGGGCCTTGAGAGAGAATCTCGTCTCGGCCAGCTCGCGCCCGCGGCGACCCAGCTCTCGGCGCAGGTCGGCGCGCTCGAGCACGGCCTTGATCTTGAGCTCGAGCTCGACCGGGTTTCCCGGATCGAAGAGCAAGCCGGTGCGACCTTCCTCGAGATATTCCGCGTTGCCCCCCACGCGCGAGGCGATGACGGGCAAACCGCTGGCCAGGGCCTCGAGAAGGGAGTTGGAGAGCCCTTCGGCGCGGGATGGCAATACGAAGACATCGGCCGCCGCGTAGAGCCAGTGCACATCCTCGACGGCTCCATGGAAAAATACGCGTCCCTCCAGCCCCAGCCGAGCCGCGGTTTGGCGCAAAACCCCTTCTTCAGGACCCTCGCCCGCGAAGGCCATAAAGGCGTCTCCAAAACACTCGGCCGTGACCCGGGCCCATGTCTCGAGGAATCGGGGCAGGGATTTCTCGGCGGAGAGGCGGCCCGTATAGAGGAAACCCAGGGGCGCCTCGGGCCAGCCCACGCGCGTCCTCAGAGCCGCCCTCTCCAACGGACTTACCGGATGATGCAGATCGGTATCGACTCCGTTGGGAACGATCTCGACGGTCGGATCGCCCAGCGCCTGGCGGGCCTCGGCCGCGATATCCGAGGTCACGGCGAAAAAGCGCGGCTTTATCCGGGACAGCCAGCGGAGCTTGAGCCGCCCCGCCCAGGTTCCGCGCGACAATGAGATCTCCCCCACCCCGCGGCCGCCTCCGAGCTTGACGAATACCGGCTTGCCCAGGGCTTGCCCGATCCAACACGCGGCCAGGGCGGGAGAGCCGGCCAAATGCACATGGATGATGTCATAGCTGTGGCGCCTAAGAATTAGGAAGGCCGCGAGCGAAAACAGGAAGGTCCCGGCGTTCAATAGCCCGGGTCCGAAACAGAACAGGCGATGCACCGGCACTCCCCTCACCTGGCCGCCGGAGGGCAGGCCTCGGCGACGGCGCGTGGCGACCTGCACCTTGACGCCTCTCCTGGCGAGGGCGACGGAAAGCTCCAGGGCCTGCTTCTCCGCGCCGCCCACATGAGGAAAGAAGCTGGCGCTCACCATGAGCACGGACACGGGAGTTGGGCTCAAGATCGCGGCGCCTCTTGGCCTAAGGCGGCCTTCAGCTCCCCGAGAGACAGGCCTATGCGGTAAAGGAAAGCCAGGCCCAGCAAGGTCACGATGCCATAACCGATCATGTGGCAAAAAAAAGCGTAAGCGAAGGCGGAATGCGGCGCCACCCCCAGCTCGACCATCAAGGATTTGACCATGGCCTCGAGAGTGCCGAAGGCGCCGGGCGCGGCGGGCAGTGCCGCGCCCACGCCGGCCCAGGACAAGGCCAGCACGGCAGTCGGATAATCCATGGCGTGCCCTAATCCCAGGGCTCGCGCTCCGCACCAATAGAGCAGAGCATCGCAGGACCACAGGGCAAGGCTCAGCAAGCAAGCGGCCAGGCAGGCCTTGGGCTCGCGCAGTACTCGCGCTCCCGCGGCCAAATGCATCAAGAGATCACGCAACTTGGGCCAGCGACTGACGCGGCGCTCCCAAGACCCGCCCGGTTCCAGTCTCTTCCCGGACAGGGACAGCCCGATCAATGCCGCAAGCAGTATCGCCAGAACGGCGATGGCGCCCCGCCGCACCGCCAGGGGAGCGACGGGAGCCGCCAGTCCAGCCGCCAAGAACAACAGCAAGAGGGCGGCCATATCGAGGGCTCGCTCCACGGCGACGCTGGAGACCGCGGTCCCCATGGGAATAGACAACTCACGGCCGGCTAACACGGCTCGAGCCAGCTCCCCCAGACGCATGAAAAGCACATTGTTGATGGCCAAGCCGATGGACTCGAGCCTGAACAACGCCGCGAATCCCGACTTGGCCGATTGCGAAAGAAGTATCTGCCAGCGCCAAGCGCGGATAGCTAGGTCGAAGACCACGACGGCGCTCATGGCCAGTATCCATAGGCCCTTGGCCTGGCGGAGCACCTCCCAGAAGGCGCCCAAATGCACGTTTCTCAACGCCAGGGCGAGGAAGCCGGTGGTAAAGGCCACGCCCACGGCCACGGATATGATCCTTCGAGTCACGCTTCCCACCCTAGCTAATCAACACTTTTTTGAGCATAAACACTAGCCATGCGGTCCATGACAGGATGGAGAGGGCGGACCAAAGGGGCCAGCCCGTGGGCGAAAAGACCAGCCGTATGCGCGTGACGCCGTGCCCCTCAAGAGGAAGAGACTGAAGGAATCCGTCCCAGGTCTCAAGGCGCAGGGCCTGTCCATCGGCCCAGGCTCGCCATCCCGGATAATGGGGTTGGGCGATGATCAAACGCGCGGCGCGCCCTGGCTTGTCGCCCGAGATGGTCCACCTCTCGGGCCTATCCATGCGCAGCGAAGGCCTCTCCTCCAAGACGTTGCCTCGTTCATCCACGAAATAAGCCAAAGGAAGAGCCCGTGGGTTCGGCTCGAGCTCCCCGGCCGCCCCCAGACGCCAGGACACCCCAAGACGGCTCATGAGCTGGGTGTCCTGCCTTCGGACATAGGCGCGGCTTGGATCGGCGGCCGGACGCCCCTCGCTGCGGGCCGCATACGAGGGGAAGCCTTTCAGGTAAAAGGCCTCATAACCGTTCACGTTCAGGGCGCGATAGAGCAGCGTCTTGTTGGGATTGGTGATCTCGGGATCGGTGATCAAACGGAAGGGCTTGCCCGAGACCAGCCCGGCCAGCGCCTTGTTCGTGCGCAGATCCGGCTCGGCCGGACGAGGAGCGACGAAAGCTCTCGCCCTAAATGCCAAGGGCGCGATCAGCGCCACGAGCAGCGCGGCCGCGGGCAAACGCGGCGCCCGCCAATTCTGCCGTCTCCGCCAGAAGCAGCCGAACCCGATCACCAACGCCCATAGAGCCAGGAGCAGGTAACGGGAGGGGGTGCGAAAGAAACCCAGCGGGGTGCCCGAAATGAGGAGGCGATAGGCCGGGTTATGGCCGCCCGCGGCGAGGAACAACCCTAGTCCCAGAAGGACACAGGCCCCCGGTTGCCGCCGAAGTCCCCAAAGCGCCATGCAGAGCGCCAGAGCGCCGATGAACACGCCTGTCGTCTCGAAGAACACCGAGGGAGGTCCCGCGTAATCTCCCCTCAAGGGATTGCCAAGGGCATCAGGCCGCAGCCAGGTCCAAAGAGTCTCGAGCTCGATCGAATAGGCGGAGGTGAATTGAGCCGGCCATCCGCTGCGCAACGACTGGGCCGCGAACTCCCGCGTAAGCGCCCACTGTATCGCCGCCAAGCCCAAAGTCATCGATCCCTCGCGCAACAGGCCGAGCAGCGGCGCGCTCCGACGGCTGGCCGCGGCCCAGACCAACATGCCGATGGCGTTGATCGCAAGGAATTGGGGATGGCCCGAAAAGAGCTGCAGCGCCCACACGGCCCCGAGCAGGCCCGGAAGGCCGGAGCCCCAAGCCAGCCAACACCAGGGGACCCATGAGAGGCTGGCCAGCAGCGTGGGTATGCCCTCGCTGATGCGATAGACAAGAAAGGGCGACAGCGCGTAGAGACAAGCGGTGGTCCAGGAGCCCCAGCGGCCGAGCCCGGATCGGCGGCCCAGAAGCATCATTCCGAGCGCAGCCCAAATCAGGTGGAACAAATAATCCCAGGAAAAAGACAACGCCAAGGGAAAGACAAGTCCCAAGGTCGACACGGGATAAAAGAGGACGCTCTGGGGGTTGGCGGCCAAGGGAAGGCCCGCGAAAATGTACGGGTTCCAGAAAGGCATGCGGCCCTGTTGCATCGTCGAGAAGGCGAGATGCCTCATCGGATAATGATAATAGGGAAGGTCTCCGAAATTGAGCGGGAGCACGGAGCCGTCCCACCAACTCGGCCAGAGCAGGGCCATGGCCATGGCGGCGAAGACCAAGACCAAGCGCATATCCCCTCGGCTCATCGATTCCACCAAGTCATGCGCAACACCCAGAAATAGCTGGAGATCAGCCGGGGAAGGCTGAGCTTGGAATAACCGGCTCTTCTTTCCAGGAACTCTATGGGCACCTCCTCGATGCGCATCCCGGCCCTGACGGCCCGAACCAAGCTCTCATGGATGATGGAAGGTCCTCGCGAGCGAAGGCTGCTCGGATCTATCGCCTCCAGGGCCCGGCGATTGAAACAACGGAATCCCGAGTTGACGTCGGTTACGGGCAATCCGAGAAGGCGCCGCGCATAAGCGTTGGCCGCCAAGGTGAGCCAGCGGCGGCCGCGGCTCCTGTCCGTGTCGCTGCCGCCCGGCACCATGCGCGAGCCGACCGCCATATCGCAACGGCTCAAGGCCTCGAGCAAGGCCGGGACATGCCTGGGTTGATGCGAAAAATCGGCGTCCATCTCCAGGACGCGCTCCGCGCCGCATTCCAACGCGTAAAGGAAGGCATCCCTTCCAGCCAGGCCGCGGCCGGCAGGCCCTTGCCGGCTCAATAGGCGGACCCTGCCGCGCCGAGCCGCCAGCTCCCTGACGATCTCCACCGTGCCGTCGCGGCTTTGATCGTCGATGACCGCGATCTCGAGCTCCGGCACCGGGAGAGCCAAGAGCTCGGAGAGCAGGGCGGCGATGGTCTGCCGCTCGTTTAGGGTGGGAATGAGTATCAGTGTCTTAGGCATCGGGCCACGCACCGGAGTATCGATTCCTCTGGCATCGAGCCAAGACAGGAGAGTCTTCTGCGGCATCGGGGCCGGTAAAAACAGGCGCATTCCCCGGTCTTGAGCACCCTGGCCGAGCCGCCCTCCAGTTCCGCGGCCGAGGTCGGCCCGACCAAGGCCACGGCCGGCCGGCCCAGCGCCACGGCCACGTGCAAGGCCAGGCTATCCGTGCTCACCACCGCCGCCGCCGTCTCGACCACCGCCGCGAAATCCCTGAGCCCTAAGGTATCCGCGGGAACGATGCGCGCCTCCGGGCAGAGCTTCCTGGCCGCCGCCGCGATGTCCCGGTTCCTGGGGCGCTCCTCCGGCCCCCCCAGCAGGAGAAGCGGCCTGAGGAATCGGCGGTGAAGCGCCGCCAGAAGCATCGCGGCCTTATGCTCCGGGATCTGCTTCGCGGGCCACCTTCGGCCCGCGCCCGGGTTGAAGGCGATCGGACGCCTGGCTCCCGGAATATGAAGGCGATACCAGGCTCGGGCGCGGGCCCGCTCCATGCGGCTCAGATAAAGGCGAGGTCCGCGCCCGTCCTCGCCCGCCGGTTGCGGCAGATGAAGTATGCTCGACCAGATCCGGGCATAGCTGAGACGATTGCGACGCTTGAGCTCATTGGCTCGCTCAAGACCCCCATCCGGATCCCTGTTGAGCAGGCTCATGTCGTAATAGAGACCGCTTGACGGGGTGTAGCCTAAACGTCTTCCCTGACTGATCACTCCTACCAAGCTGCCCCGGCAGAGCGCGGCCGCGAGGCGGGCGGTCTTTTGCCGCTCCTCGAGGCTTAAGACCAGGTCGAATCGGCGAGGGAGGGCGGCGAGCTCCTCTGGCTCAATGAGCCGCTCGATGCCGGGATGCCGCTCCAGCAAAGGCCGCGCCGCCGAGCTGGTGGCCCACCATATGCGGCAGTCCGGGTAGCGCCGACGCAAGGGGACGATCAAGGAGGTGGTTCTCAGCACATCCCCTAAAGCCGCGAGTTTGACGATCAGGACGTCCATGGCCGCCCGCGCTTATGCCCGGCCACGCGGACGGCGGCGATTATACCAATAAGCCGATAAGCCCAGTAGCGCGACGAGCGTGAGCCAGACCCCCGATCTCAGGCTCCATGGGCGGTAACGGAAATCCAGCCTCCATGGACCGGCTGGCACGGGTATCTTTTGAAAAAGGGTCAAGGCCGGCTCGGGACGCGTCTCCCGGCTTCCCTCGGAGGTATGCAGCCATACCCGCCAACCCGGATAGAGCGGCTCGGAGATGAAAGCCCAGCCGGGCCTTGCGCCGTGACCTGAAGCCGAAAACCCGTCTTCCCGGTGGCGGCGAAGCTCGATGGGCTTGCGCGCCGAGGGCAACCAGGCATCTTCGCTGATCTCGCTAGGCAAAGCCGCTCCATCCTCCAGGCTGAGGGCATAGCCGCTCGAGACGGCGTCATTGAGCCAATAAAGCTCCCACAAAGAGCGTCCCTCATGCGTCCATGCCGCGGGAACGGGCCGGGTCTCCGGCAACATGAGAAGCCGGATGCCGGCCCAGGGGAAGAACCGGCTGGCTTGTTCCAGTGGCCGCGAATAGATGAAATCGATAAGGTGAAAATTCAAGGAGGGGACCAAAGGCTCTCCGAAATTCGCGGCCGCTCGCAATCTCAAGGGAGCGTTAGCCAACCCGTAAAGCCGGTGATTCCAGTCCGCCATGGCGCTTCCCGGATCATGACCCAGACCGATCGGATCGCTCAAGGCCCTGGCGGAGAGAAGATACCTCTGCTCTCCCAGCTCCGTTTGAAGGCGCGCCGCCAAGGGTCCCTTGGAATGAACGATCTCCGGAGCGCTGACAGGAAAGCGGTTCCACGCATAGATCGAAAGTTCGATCGCGGCGGCCGCGACCCATACCCGAGCCCAAGCCCCTTTCGGCAGGCCCAGGGCCGCCAGCAATGCCAGCGCCGGCAGCGCCATGTGGCTGAGATTGCCCGGATAACGCAAAAAATCCAAGCCCGGGATAAAGGCCCAAGCCGCCCGGGAGATCGAAGTCGATCCGCCCAAAAGAAGCAGGGCGACCCCCGTCAGGAAAAAACCTATTGCCATTCGCGCCCGCGAAGGCAGCCTCAAAAAGCCCAAAGCGGCCGCCGCGGAGAAAGCCAGGCCCACGTGGCAGGATGTCCACCATCGGCTGGCCGGATCGAATCCGGAGCCCAACCAGGGAGCGAGCCATTGCCAAAGATCTCGAGGGGAGAAACCGAAACGCAAGGATTCCTCAAGGCGAATCCCCGCCGCCCTTCTCGAAAGCCAGGCCAGCTCGAGAGCGGGGAACAAGAGGCAGGCCGACAAGGCCAGGCTCAACAAGCCCGCCTGGCTCCAGCGAAAAGACCAAGCCTTGATCATGGAGCCCCGCCCCTCGATGGCCAAGGCCACGGCCCAGGCGGCGATGATCGAGCCGAGAAGCATGGGCGGAAAGCCGGCGAAAAAGGCGCAGCTTAGAAGCAGGGCCAAGAGCGGGGGGCGGTTGAAGAACAGCAACAGACCCGGAGCCAAGGCGAGCACCGACAGATGGTTGAGGAAGATACGGCTGGCCAGGAATATACCGCCAAGCTCGACGCCCAACGCGCCCAAGGCGGCGGACAAGACCGGCAATCTGAGCGAGCGCAACCACAGAAAGGTCAGCAACCCTCCAAGCCAGGCATGGAAGGCTTGGTATACCCCCGTGGCCGACCCGAAGGAGAAAAGGCGATAAAGCAGGTTGCCTGGATAGAATAAACCTTCCTGCATGACGGCCAAGAGCGGCATGCCGAAATAAACATAAGGATTCCAAGTAGGAAGCCGGCCGGCCGTCAACGTTTGAGTCTCCAGCGCCCGCCATGGGTGATGGAGATAGGCCAAGTCCGACCAGAAGACGAGCTTGCCTCTGGCCCATTCCGGAAGCAGGACGGCCAAGGAAAGGACGAGCAGCGCCGCGGCCATCGACAAGTCCCGGTCGAGCCGACTCATCTCGCGTTGACGGCCGGGGCTCGCAATATGGGGCAATACCTCTCTCCTTCGGTCCGCGCTTGAGCCGCCCTTTCCGGCTGGCCCAAGGCGTTGAATATCCTTTCGATGCCGGACCAGGTGGAGGCGCGGTATGGATTGAGCCGCGCCGAGCGCTGAAGATGTTGGAGGGCCTCCCGGAGGGAAGCCGTATTCTTGGAAGCCAGGTGGAGCTGCGCCGCGAATGTCTCGGCCTCGGCGTCCTTGGCCTTGGCGAGTGAATCATGGAGAAGAGCCAAGGCCTTCGCCCTATCGGGGTCGGCCACGGCCCGGGCCTTAAGGCGGTCCGCTTGCCAGCGGGTCCAGACCGGATAGCTCAAGGTCCCGGCTATCAAGAGCACGGCAAGACCTCCCGCCAACCTCATCCTGAGCCGCACATTGACCCCTTCCGGGCTCTGCGGGATGGACGAGGCCGCGAAATAACAGAAAAGCCACAGATTCGCCGGCACGGAGAGAGGATAATCCCACAGCGATTGCACCAGCACCGCCACGGCGCCGAATCTCTTGTGAGCTCCGCCCCGGCGCAGGAAGTGGAACAACCCCGCCGCCCAAAGGCCGAGGAAGGGAAGGCCGCACTCGGCCGCGGTCTCCAGGAAATGCTGGTGCGCGAACATCGTCGATAACGGCCGACCCGATTGCTCATAAGCCGGAAGGACATAGGCGAACGCTCCCGGACCGAAGCCCGTCAGCGGCCTATCCCAGATCATCCGCGCCGCGGCGCTCCACCACTGCCATCGATGCATGACCTCGGGGGATTGAAGCTTGGCGTAGACGGCGACCAGGGCCAGGAAACCGACGGCCAGCCCGAGCCAGTAGAACAGGGTCGAACGATCCCTGCGCGTGAGAACCAGGGCCCCGGCCAGCCCCAACCAGGCGCCGGCGCTTCGAGCCCAAATCAGGACCAGCACGAGGGCCGAAGCCAACAGCCAGTCCTTCCTCTGTACCGATAGAGGCAGCAGCAATAGTATCGTGCCGGCGAACACGTTGCGGTTCAGGAAGGTGCTCGACGGCTCAGAAGCCTCTCGCCAATATTGATGGAAGGCCAAAAGCACCAGGATCCAGCCCGCGGCCTGCACCGCGATGTCGATGCGGCTCCTGGCGTCCTTGGAAGCCATGGCCGTGGCCGGAAATATCCAGAGCCCGAGGAGAAGCGTCCTCCAGGCCGGGCCTGAATAGGTAGGAACGGGGCTCAGCCACGCGGAGACGGCGGAGAGGAGGGCCAGAGCCCCGGCCCAGGCCAACCAGCGGCCTTGCGGAAGGGGAAGAAAGCCCAAGGTCAGACGTCCGAGCGCCCAAGCGGCGCAGCCCCACGTCACGCAGAGCCAGAGAAGGGATTGAGCCCAGAGATCCCAACCCGCCCGAAGCAGCGGTCCAACCGCGACGAGCAGGCCGATCAGGAGCGGCAGCACACCGGCGGCTTTAGTCCCTCAATATCTTGGGCGTGACGAAGATGAGCAACTCCGCGCGAGTGCGCACCACCGACTTCTTGCGGAATAGATAGCCGATGATCGGGATGTCCCCCAAGAGCGGGACCTTGGCGATCTGGGTGCTGGCGCTGTCGTTGATCAGGCCTCCGATCACGATAGTTTCGCCGTCTTTCACCAAGACCGTGGTCTTGGCCTCGCGCGAGTCCACGGTCGGAGCCCCGGTAATGCTGGCGGTAGCGCTGGCGGAGGGTTGGCTCACCTTGGGCGAGAGATCCAGCGTGATCCTTCCGTCGGCGTTGATCGTAGGGGTGACCTGGAGCTGTATGCCCGTGGTCACGTAATTGACGGTCTGGGTCTGCACTCCGGTCGAGGCCACGTTGGAGGTGACATAGGGGAATTGCGTGGTGACGTTGATATTGGCGGGCTGATTGTTGAGCGTGGCTACCTTCGGATCCGAGAGCACCTTGACCTTGCCCTCGGCCGCCGCGGCCGTCAGAGTCGCGTTCAAGATGTAGTTGTTGGTGATGCGGCCCAAGGTCAAGGCGCCGAACACGGTGCTGGCGGGCAGCTGCACGCCGGTGCCGCGCCCGCCTGCTCCCAGGGAAGGGATATCGAGTTGGAGCACGTTTTGTCGGAGATCGCTCAGGCTCACGAAATCCTGACCAGCGGCAGGCTCAAGCCCTTTGATGGTGGTGCCAATAGTATTGTATCCCCTCTTGCTGTCGAAAGCCCGGCCCGTGTCGAACTGGAAATGATCCCATTGTATGCCGTAATGGAGCGAATTGTTGAGGCCGACCTCCACCAGCTTGACCTCGATGAGAACCTGCTCCGGCCGCACATCCAATTGAGATATCAAGCGCTCGGTGGCGGCCAGGCCCTCGAGCGATTCCGTGATGACCAGGGAATTGGTCTTTGAGTCGGCCACGGTCGTGCCCACCCGGCCCTCAGCCAAGCGAACGGCGTTGATGGCCGCCAGAAGGTCGGCGGCCTTGGCGTAGTTGAGCGGTATGACCTTGGTCGCGGTCGCCGCGGCGGTCTGAGCCTTTGAAAGGGCGCTGGGCGTCAGAATCCTTAGTATGTTCTCGCCCACCTGGGTCGTTGACAGTCCCATCAGGGTGAGTATGGTGCGGAAAGCCTCATTGAACGGGACATCCGAGAGCTGCAAGGTCAGGTTCCCGCTCACATCCGCCCCATAAATTATGTTCACCTTGGCCTTGGTCGCCAGGAATTTGACCACGTCGCGAATATCGGTGTTCTCGAAATCCACCGAGATGATGTCCCTGGGCAGGCGGCTCATGATGTCGCCTCGCGAAGAGGACGTGACGGGTCTCGAGGCCCTGACCGGCCGGAGGGCGGGCGCGGGGGCGGGGG
>JACQPG010000066.1 GCA_016207665.1 Elusimicrobiota bacterium
ACGGCTCCGGCGAATAGACACAAGCGCTCACTGCGAACCCCCGCGCATCCCGCCTCGTAGTTCATCCAACCCCGACTTCTCGGTTACGGGAAAAATTCCGAGACGAGGGTCATGCACCCTAGCGTTTTTCCGTCAGGGTATCCGAGACGATCCACCCCTCATGGGGTCCTCAGTGCTGTTTGGCGTCGAGGACCGAGGCCGGAGAAAACTCGGCGTCCGTGCGGAAGGGAAGGGCCGGGTACCCTTCCCGGTTGAAGAGATTGCACCATTTGGGATGATGGGCCCAGCCGTAGCGGGCCGCCACGGGCCTTGCGACATTGCCGCTTCTCAGAAGCACCGAGTCCCCCTCGATGCGAGCTTCGGCCCAATGGAATACGCCGTCCTCCCCGGCGATCGCGAATCCCTGCACGGCGTCGCGGCCGAGGGCCACCAAGCCCGTGCCCACGTGGTCGAAGCTAAGGCGAAGGACATTCCCCTCCCTTTTCATCCCCTTATAAAGGGGGCCGTAATACTCGATCGGCTTTCCATAATAACGGCCCAGGGCTATGGCGGCCAGCCGCCGGGCATAGGCCTGTTTATCAAGCGGATGGACTCCGCCCTCCAGGTCCATGGTGATGGCCATCCAAGAGTCGGGAAGGGAAACGCTCTGCGCGGCATGCTCGAGCGAGGCCAAGCCCCACTCTCCAGCCGGATATTGCTCCGGAACCGGCGGCAGAGGCCCATCGCGGCGCCAGCCTCCTCCCTTGGGATATTGCACGAACAAGAACGGGGAATTCCCTTGCCCCCAGAGCTCTCTCCAGCTCCGGATCAACAACCGCCGCATGGGGTCCGATTTCACGGCCGGAATTCCCGTTCCTGACTCGCCCTGGTCCCAGATCACGCCGCGGATAGCGTAGGGGATCACGGGCTCGAGCAGCCCATCGAAGTAACGGCCCCAGGGACCCTCGAAACGCCTGGGCACGGGCTTCCATTGAGCCGCCACCTCTTCTATCTCGGCGATGCGGCGGGCGCGGCTGCCGATCCAAAAGGCCGCGGGAGTGCCGCCCACCGCCCGGACTATCATGCCTACGGGAACACCCAGCTCGCGATGGAGCTGGCGCGCGAAAAAATAGGCCGTGGCCGGGAGCTCCCGGGCGGTTTCCGGGCTGATCGCCACCCAGCGGGCCTTGGGAAAGCGGCAGTGCACCAGGTCCACCGTGGCGCAGGGCTTGTGCGAGACGCGGATGCGAGGGTAGACGGCCTCTCTCGCCTCCTTCTCGGGGTCCTTGGACTCGCCCACTCTCCAAGCCATGTTGGACTGGCCCGAGCCGACCCAGACCTCGCCGACCAACACGTCCTTCAGGACTATGGAATTATCCGCCCGCACGAGCATCTCGAAGGGGCCGCCCGCCTCCATCGGCGGCAGGCGGATCATCCATCGCCCCTGCTCATCCGCGACCGCCGAAGCCTCTTGGCCGCGGAAAGACACCCTGACCTTCTCGCCCGGGCGAGCCGTTCCCCAGACGGGCGTCCTCGCTTGACGCTGCAGGACCATGCCGTCGGAGAATATCTCGGCCAGCTCCAAGGCGGCCGCCGCCGGTCGGGACAAGGCAAGGGAAAGAGCGAGAATCACGACCGGAGTTTTGATCATTCTTCCCCTTGAGATGGCCGGCCGCTTATCATCTGACGAACCGTAACTCATGCCGTCCCCGGCTTTGGGCCTCGGCGACCTGGAATATCCCCGGCCTGATCTCGACCTTGGCGCGGATGCGCCGGCCCTGCTCCAAGGCCTTGATCCATTCCACGCCGGCCATCACTCCCGCTTCGCCCGCGGCGATGGGCAATTGGGCGCTCCAGTAAAATCTCCCCCATTCGACGCTGGGCCCTTTCAGAGGATGGCGGAAAAGTGTCACGGAATGACGATAACGATCCGGCCCGGCCAGCTCCACCTCGCCGCAAAAACCCTCATAGGAATTATGGGTCAGGAAAGAGGACGAATCGGCCAGCCAGGAGAGGAAGTTCTTTCCGGGCTCCTGATAGATCACGGCCTTCCTCTCCAGATCATAAACCGTGTAGATATCCTGTATGCCGTCATAAGAGCTCGCCATGAGAAGCTTCCGGCCGTCGGGCGACCAATGGAGAGAGCGTATCTCGCCGGGACGCGAAGAGGCGGACTGGGGATAAGCGGGGACGCTCAGGGCGCTCAGAACCCGGCCGCCCAAGTCCCTGAGCGACACCGAGTTCTTCCCTTCCGGGCAGGCGAAGAGCTCGCCCGAGGGCGAGGCCGGACCGGCGCAGGGAGAAGCCTCCGCGCGCGGCTCGAGAGCTCGGGCTATGGAGTCGGCCACGAGCTGATAGCCTGGCTCGTTGTAATGGGTGCTCTTGCGCTGGAAAAACAATGACAGTGGATCCGGATGGCTCTTGAAGGCCTCATGCATATCCAGGACCGGGATGCCGGCCTCGCGCAAACCCGCCAGCAACGGCTCCCTGAAACGGTCGGTATAGACACGGACCTCCTCGAACATGGCGCGCTCTGGAAGATAGACGAAATAGAAACGTCCGCCCCAGCTCCGCACCTGGCCGTGCACTTCGCGCATGAGCTTCAAGAACAGACTCAGGTTACGCTCGTCGGCCTCAGAGAGGCTGTAATGATCTCGAAGATGGAAGAAAAGGTAATAGAACCCCAAGAACCGCGCCGCTCGTTGGCCGAGCCTGAGCCCCGCCTGATGGCGCCAGTCCGCGAGGCGGCCGACGGGCTCGGGCCGGGTTCCCTTTTCCTCTATAAGCTTGCGCTGCGCCTTGAGAAAAACGCTCCAAGCCGCGTCTATCTCCCTCCTTCGTTTGAGAAGCCCCTGGGAAAACCCGGGGTCCAGATACTGGCTGAGAAAAGGGCTGGCGAGCTCGCGGCTGAAATCCTCCCCGACATCATTGCCGTAATGCAACCACAACAGGATCTTGGGCTCGAGCGGCCGCGCATACTCGCGGAACAGGGCCAATTCGGCCAAGGCGGCGATCCCTCCTTGACCCAAGCTGACGGCGCGGGGATAGCGCCGGCGCAGAAGGGAGGCGATATCCTTGCCCGGCTCCACGCACGATCCCTCGGTGAACGAGTCTCCGATGAGCATGAGGTCGAGGCCGCGCCGATACATCCCGGGCGGATTATTGAAGCCATGCTCGTCGCTGCGATAAAAGACATAGGGACCGTACTCATTGCAGAATATCACCTTGCGGCGCGTCATGCCGGAGAGCGGGAAAATCCTGCGTCCCCGCGATTCGATGCCGTCATGCTCGACGATGAAGGCGGGCCCCAGATGCAAGGTGAGCCGCCGATCGGAGTTCTCACCGTCCTTGAGCAGCTCGAAAGGCGTGCGCCGGTCGTGCGGCAGCCCCAAGGCCTGGAAATCGATCGCATCCGAGGCGGAGAATCGCCGGTGGTTGGCCCATGCCATCAGCAGCGCCTGGAGCAGATAGAGGGAGAATCCGGTGGAGGCCACGACGAGCAGGGCTCGGCCCCAAAGCGGGTTGATGCGGGATTTGCGGCGACGGATCACGTGCCGATTATAACAAAGTGAATCCGGCGGCCAGTCCGGACGCTCACTGCCCGATCCTCGCCCGCTTGATCTTCTCTTGCAGGGCGGCCATGGCGAATGGCTTGTGCAAAAAGTCCACGGCGCCCAACTCGAGGGCGTCCTGAACCGTCTCGTCGTCCTTGAGACCGCTATTGACGATGATGGGAAGGGTCTCGAGGCCCGGCTGGGCGCGTATCCACTGGCAAAGCTCCAAGCCGTTGCCTCCGGGCATCATGATGTCGATGATGACCAGGCTGGGCTTATTGCGGCCCAACCACTCCCGCGCCTGCTCCGCGCTCTCGACGGTATGGGCCTGGAAGCCCATCTGCCTGCAGGAGAAGGCGACCAAACCCCTAAGCTCCTCATCGTCATCGACGATCAACACCGCGTTCTGATCCTTGGCGCTCATGGCTTTGGCCTCCCCTTCAAAAAGTGCGCGTTGATGATGCTCAGCCGGCTCTTGGCGCCGTCGAGAAGGCGCTGCAACTCCGTTTTCGCCTGACCTGAAAGACCGTCAGACTGGTCGAGCTGAGCCTGGCATCGGCTGAGCAGCTCATCGGCCTCCTCGACGAAGCCGCGGTCCCTGTAGATCAGCCGCCTCAAGGTCTGGGCCATCCGGTTGAGCTCTTGGACATGGGTCTGAAGGAGATCGGTGTTGCGCGTGGTGATCTCCTGCTCCAAGTCCCCGCGTGATATCTCGGAGAGGGCCCGCCTGATGCGGGCCAGCGGTCCCGCGATCTTGTTGGAAATCCAAAGCCCGGCCGCGAAATTGACGCCGACCACCGGGACGATCGTGAGCAAAAGCACCTTGAAGAATTGATAAGCTTGGTCCGCTCTATCCCATTGCCTGGCGACCTCGACCGCCTTGTAAAAACCCCAACCCACGAACAGCGCCTGGCCCGTGACCAGCAAGATAAGGCTGAGCACCAAGGGGAACTGCAGCTCGGGATCGATGTAGAGTCTTTTCCTCACCCTTTATTTACCCACCTTAATCTCGATCCTCTCCTCGACGTCGGCGGCTCCGAGCTGGGCCTTGGCCGCGATCGCCGAGGCGCTCAAGGACAGGCGCTCGGCCAGCTCCTTGGCGCAAATCTCCGCGGCGGACTTGACCCAAGCGGCCTCCTTGCGGCTGAGATAGGCACCGACCTCCATCCCTAGTCCGGGATAGCGTCTTTGCACTATCAAGGCGGCCTCGCCCAGCAGCCTCTTTCCCTCCGCGGAAAGCTTCGGAGAACCGCCCTCGGTCTGGAACATCAGCCGCGAGCTCAGGCTGATCACGGCCCCCGAATCGGAGGGCAAGGCCACGCCGGGCAAGGCGAAAGGCCTTCCCATGGAGGTATGCGCGCGACCCGCGCCGTCGACATAGGTCAATACCGCGGTGTAGACTTGCCCGGCCTTGACCCAGGTCCCGTCGTCGCCGCGGCCCTCGAAATCGAGCAGCTCCGGCGGCGCGCCCTGGCCGTTCCATCTCTTGAAGGCCTTGCCGCCGCCGTCGACGACCACCAGTTCCCAGCGGGCCTTGGAGCGGTCCTCGCTCCTGGTGAGCTCGTAGACCTCGGAAAGCTGTTTGAGCGGGGCCAGACGCCGAAGAGGGCCCTGGCCGGCCTCGGAGATCCAATGGCTCGAGGGCAGGGGCGAGCGGCTCTGGGAAAGCCCGGGCGTGAAAGCCGTGACCTTGGCTATTTCCGAGGGCATCTTGTAGCGTATCTCATCCTCGGGCTTGAGCAACGGCGAAAAAGCCTCGTCCTGCTTGAGCTCCAGGTCGAGCGGGGGTTTTTCCCGAGGCAGGCCCCTCTTCTCCTCGGCTTGGATGAGCACGTCGGGCAGTTGACCCTGCGAGCGGTAGCGAGCGTCCTGGCGCCCATCTGGAGATGCGTTGGGCGCCACGGACTGGCCAAAGGCCGTCTCAATACCGAGCATCAAGGCGGCGCCGAACAGGGCGAGGGTTATTTGAGCCGGTAGCGGAACGTGACTAAACCCCATTGATCCTCCTTCTGGCCTTTAGGCAGCGGCGCGAAAACCATGCGTGAGAGGCTTTGCTTGGCCAAGTCGTCAAGCTTCCTGTAGCCCGAGGTGCGCTCGATGATCATGCGATCGAGCACCTGGCCCTCGGGTGAGACGAAAAAGCGTATGATCACCTCGGCCTCGATGCCCCGTTCCCGAGCCCACTCGGGATAGGGCGGCAAGTTGAAGGAAAGCAACTGCCGCCCGGCCAGCGGACCGCTGATCTCCATGCCCTTGTTCGAGCGCGACGCCTCGACGGCCTCGGTCTTGGCCTGCGCGGCCTTGCCGGGAACGGGGGCCAGCCCCGCGCCAGAGGCGCCGCGGGCCACCGGACGTTCGGAGAGCGACAGTCGCGTTCCGGCGCCGGCGCCATAGCCCACGGGCAAGGAGCCGCCTCCTCCTCCGCGTCGAGCCAGAGCCGGGCCCTCCTTGAGATCGATGGCGGCCGTGGCCGCGTTTCCCGATCCGCCGGGGGCGGCCGGGCCCGCTCGCGCCGAGAGGTCCTGAAATCGCCCCCCCCGCGAAAGAGCGGCCTTGGGATCGATGCGTATGCCGCCGGGCTCTCCTGCGCGCACCGCCCTGCGCCCTACGGCCTCCAAGGCGATGGCGGGAGAATCCTGGATCTTGGCCTCGGCGAAGGCGGGTTCGCCCTTAGGCGCGGAGGCCTCGGCGAAACGGGCGGAACTTGGGCGACCCAAAGCGGGCGAATCCAGCTTGATCGAAGGCTCGCGGTTCAATTGGCCGCGGTCGATGAGGCGATCGACCGCCGGCTGCTCGGGCCTTTGCAAGGAGTCGGTCTTGATCTCGATGTCACGGGGCTGGGTCTCGGCTCCCGGCGACTTGAAGGTCGGCAGCGCCATCTTGAGGAAATCCTTGATGCCGGCCGGGGCCTGCATGGCCGCGGCGGCCGCGGCAGACTCCTGCTCCCCGGCTTTCATATCGATGAAATCGACCTGGGTCAGCACGAGCTGCTCCTCCACGGGTTTGTGCAGCAAAAGCAGATAGAAACCGAAGGCGAGGATGTGGAAGGCGAAGGCGAGCCCGGCCGAATATTGCTCGCGGCGGCCATCCTCCATGAAAGTCATCAACGCTTCCTCTCCTTCTGCTCGGTGGCGATCGCGTAATCGCGCGCCCCGGCCTTGCGGGCCATGCGCAGGGCCTCCAAGGCATGCGCGTACGGAGTCACCCGGTCGGCCCGGATGATGACGTACCGGTCTCGGCTGCCCTCCACCCGGGCGGGCAACGCGCTCTCCACCTCCGCGGGCGTCATGGGCTTCTCATTGATGGCCCATTGGCCGTCCTTGGTGATGGTGATCGTGATGTTATCGGTCTCCTTCCCCTTGGCGGTCGATGCCTTCGGCAGCTCCACGGGCAACGAGGGCTGCATGAAAAGGGGGGCCGTCACCATGAATATGATCACGAGCACGAGACAGACGTCCACCAAGGGCGTGATATTGATCCCGGTGATCGGTCCCTGGGAGCTCGAGGAGATCGCCATATCGGTTATGAAGGATTGAGCAGCGCGAGCTTCTTAGCTCCGCCTTGCTTTGAGGCGTCCAAGATCTCGACCACCTGGCCCACATTCGCCTTGGGGGAAGCGTCGAGGCTGAGCATCTTGTCCTTGCTCGCCTCCAAGGCGGACTTGAGAGCCCCCGGCAGCTCCTCCCAGCGCACGGCGCGGCCGTTGACCTTCACGCCTCCCTTGGCGTCAAGAACGACCACCACGTTTTCCTTGAGCGCCGCGACGGCCTTGGCCGCCCCTTTGCGTGAGCTCGCCACCTCGATGCCCGCCTGCATGGCCATGGGAGCCAAGACCATGAAGATGATGACGAGCACCAGGCAGACGTCGACCAAGGGCGTCACGTTGATATCGGTGATCGCGCCTTGGATGGGCTCGAGCTTCTTCATCTCAGGCCAAACCGAGATAGACCATGATCTTGATGGACGACGATTCCATGTCCGAGGAGATGTCCTTCACTTTTTTAAGGAAATAGTTGTAGAGCATGGCGGCCGGGATGGCCACGGCCAAGCCGCCCGCGGTGGCCACCAGAGCCTCGGCGATGCCGGCGGCCACGACCGAGGGGCCGCCCGAGCCGGCCATGGCCAGGTCATGGAAGGCCCGGATGATGCCGACCACTGTCCCGAACAGCCCTATGAAAGGGGCCGTGTTGCCCATGGTTCCCAATATGCCCAGATAGTTCTCCAGCTTCTTCCTTTGGTCGATCTGGGCGGCGTTGAGCAAGGCCGCCACCTCGCTCTTGGACTTGGATCGGCTTGAGACGGCCACTTGCGCGAGGGCCGGGATCGGGCCCGGCGTGCTCGCGCACAACTTCATGGCGTCGGCGAATTTATTGCCCTCGAGCATCTGGCGGAGGTTATTGAGGAAGCCGTCCGCGTTGATGCTGATCGAGCGATAGAACCACCAGCGCTCGATCGTAAAGGTCAGCGTCACCACGGAGCAGAAGAGCAATATGATCAGGGTGAAGCTGGTGCGCAATATCTCAAGCAGGTTTATCTCTGGCATTTTCTATTTTCCTTCCTTTACTAGAACTATCTCGACGCGCCGATTCTTGCGGCGGCCGGATTCGGTGGAGTTGGAGTCCTGCGGCTTGGCGTCGCCGTAGCCATCCGAGCTGATCCGGGCCGGATCGATCTTGCCTTGCTCGATGAGGAACTGCATCACGGCCTTGGCCCGCGCCTTGGACAGCTCGAGGTTGTTGCGGAAGCGCTCATTATGTATGGGCACGTTATCGGCGTGGCCCTCGATGCGCACCTTGCGCTGGGGGTAGCGCCGCACCAGGTGGTTGGCCTTCATGAGCGTGGACCAGGCCTGGGTCTTGATATTGTCCTGGCCCGTATCGAAAAGCACCTCGCTTTCCAGCGAGATGACGATGTCCTTGTCCGGGGTCTGGGACACCGTCATGGGCAAGGCGATCTCCTGCAAAGGATCGGTCTCGGCCACCACGCTGGCCACCGGCTTGGATGTATCGACCGTGAGCATGACCTCGGCGCTCTTGCCCGTGTTGCCCACTTCGTCGGTGATGGAGAGGACGGCCGCGTATTTGCCGTCCGGGACGATCTGTCCCCGGTCATTGGTGCCGTTCCAAGGGAAGTTCCTCGGCGGCCGGCCGACGCCTGTGAAGGTCTTGGGTATCTTGTCCACGCCTTGCCCGATGCTCAAGCTCCACTTGGAGATGTCCGAGGCATCCTTGTAATCCAGCAGGAACGTGGTCACATCCTTGACTCCGTCCGGCGAAAACAATGCTTTGTCCGCCTGGAGCGCGACCTCCGGAGCGGAATTGTCCACCTTGATGATCTGCTCGGCAGTGGCCGAGCGGTTGCCCACCTCGTCCTCGGCCCGGAAGACGAAGGTATAAGCCCCGTCGGGCGCGAGCTTGCCGTCCTGGGCGCGCCCGTTCCACGGGATGGACAAAGGGAGCTTGCCCTCGCCCGAAAAAACCTGGACCGGATTGCGGCGCGCGTCCTGAATCGTGATCTTCCACTCGCCTATGGCGCTGGCGTCCCTATAAGAAGGGATCAAGACCGACTCGTCCTTGAAGCCGTCCTTGTTGGGAGAAAACAGGTTCGGCGAGGCCTGGGCCGAGAGCTCCGGGTTGGTCGTGTCGATGCGTATGGGCTGCTCGAGAGTCTTGACCCGATTGCCCGCCAAGTCGAGCACCTCGAGCTGGAACTGATATTCCCCGTCCGGCAGCGGCCGCTTGTCGTCGCGCTCGCCCTGCCAGGGGAGGCTGCCGGGCACGTCTCCCCTTCCCTGTATGGTCCGTTGAGCCGCCTTGTCCCTGTCCCAAATCCGGAAGGTCCACTCCTTGAGCGGATTGAATGACGGAGACTGCATCTTGAACAGCGCTGAATCCTTGACGCCGTCGGCGTTGGGCGAGATGGCCCGCAGGTCCACGGCCACCTGGGGCTTGGGAGCGGTGGCTCCGATGGTGACCTTTTGCTCGGGCGACTCGGACGCGTTGCCGGCCGCGTCCTTGGCCTGCAGGCGGAAGGTGTAGGGGCCGTCGGGCAGAAAGGCCCGGTCCTGGCTCTTGCCGTCCCATTGCAGCTGGGAAGGGATCGCCTCCGCCGGCCCCGTGAAGGTGCGCACCGCGCGGCCTTGGGCGTCCTTGATCGCCAGGTTCCAGGAATCCACTTTCCCGGCGTCAAGCACGCTCAAGGCGAAGGAGAGCTGGCTCAGATTGGGAGAGAACAAGGGGGCGTCGGCCGAGACGGAGAGCTGAGGAGGCGTGACATCAATCCTGAAGGGCTGCTTGGGGGTGGAGGCCTTGTTTCCCGCGATGTCGACGGCCTCGAGCACCAGGTTATAGACCCCGTCGATGAGATTCTGCCCGCCGTCCCCCTGCCCCGCCCAAGAGAGCTTTTCCGCCGGCTTGGTCCCCGCGGGGCCCGCGAAGGTCCTCATGGAGCGACCGATGTCGTTGAGCACCGAAAGCGTCCAGCTCTCCAAGAGATGGGAGTCCTCGGCCTTAAGCCAGAAAACGGCGTCGTCCTTGACCCTATCCCCGTTGGGAGAGATCAGGTCGGGCTCGATGCGCGCGGCGAGCGTGGGCGGAGTGGTGTCGAGATCAAGGGGCTGGGCCGGGGTGGTCGCGGTGTTGCCCGCGCGATCGGTCTCGGAAAGGACGACTTGATAAGCGCCGTCCGGCAGCCTGCGTCCTCCGGCCAGCCCGTTCCATACGATGCGCCCGGGAGGATCCTTGGTCCCTTCGAATTTATGCATGGGCTTGCCGTTGACGTTGAGCACGCGCAGCTCCCAGCGCTCGACAGACTCCGGGCTGCCGCTGACTATCTTGAACACGACTTCTTCCTTAATACCGTCGTTGTTAGGCGAAAAGACCCGCGGCGAGACCTCCACGGTCGATACCAGACCCCGGCGGTTGACGATGATCGATTGAGGCGGACTGACGGTGCGATTGCCGGCCAGGTCCTCGACCATCAACTCGAAGCCGTAGACCCCGTCCGGCACGTCCTCTTCGAAATCCCCATGCCCGTCCCAACGCAACACCGGCGGGGGAGGCCCCTTGCCGCGCAGCGAACGCGCCGGCGCGCCTTCCTTGTCCTTGATGGTCAACAGCCAGCCGTTAAGGCCGTTCTCGTCCGCTCCCTTGAGAACGAATTGGGCCTCGTCCTTGTTGCCGTCCCCGTTCGGGGAGAACTCGCTCATGTCCACCGCCACCGCCGCCTGGGGAGGCACGCGATCCACGATCAACGGGGAAGGCGTGATCGCCGACTGGTTTCCGGCCGGCGTCTCCAGACTCAACGAATAGAAATAGGTGCCGTCCTTGACCAGTCGGTTGCTGAGATCCTTCCCCTCCCAGCGAATCTCCTTGGGAGGCTGTCCTTTGCCCTCGAATTTCTTCACCAAATGGGCTTGGCCCTTGAACGCCGGCTCCCGGATGTCCAAGACCCAACTCGAGATGATGATGTTCTCCTGAAGGGAAAGCTTGAAGGTGACCTGGTCCTTGATGCCATCCCCGTTCGGCGAGAACAGCAGGGTCTGCGCCGCGGCATGGCTAGCCGCCGCAAGGACCAAAAAACCCAAGATCGATTCGCGCGCTGACAAGAGAATCCTCCTTACGACTTTTTATTCGGCTTTTTTCTCGGCCTGGGCGACTCCGGCGCCACCGCGGTCGAGGAGGACGATTTGACCGCCACCTGGCCCAACCGCTCCCGCGCCGCCGCCGCCCGGACGCGGGCGGCCTCGATCCACTGCGGATCGGAGACGTTTCGCGCCAAATCCTCGTAGGCTTCGTGAGCCTCCGCCCAGCGCTGCGCTTTCTCGTAGCGCTCCCCGAGCTTGGCCAAGGCGGCAAGCCTGAAAGAGTCCTTCTTCGAGCCCGAGCCCGCCGCCTGCTGGTACCATTCCAAGGCCTTGGCCTCATCTCCCTGGGCCGCATGGTTTTCCGCCAGGCGATAGGCCAGCTCCACCCGTCGGACGTCGCCCTGGGGCAAGGAACCGAGCTCCTGGGCCAATAGCTCCGCCGCCAATCCATGCTGCTGATGCTCCTCATAGATCGCCAAGAGCTCGGCTAGGGCGTTGGATTGCTTCGCCTCCTCGGGATGGTTCTTTAAATAGGTCTTGAGCGCGATCGCGGCCTCCTCCCACTTGCCCAGCTTGCGATAGGCCAGGGCCGAGTTGAACAAGGCCAAAGGAGCGTATTCCGTCCGCGGGAAGTCCTTGGCCAGGCGAGAGAAGGCCGCGGCCGCCTCCGCGTGCTCCTCGAGCTTGAAGCGAGCCGCTCCCAGGTGGAACAGGGCCGCCGGGAAGCGTTTGTCGCCGGGATAATTCTCGGTGAACCGGTCATAGCCCAGGGCCGCATCACGATAGCGCTTGAGCTGGTAATAGGACTCGGTGAGATAGAACTCCGCGTCCATCAGCTCGGATTTGCCGGCCAAGCCTGACATGGAACGCTCGAGCTGATTGACCGCGGCCACATGGTCGCCCGCGTCGAAGAAATGCCGGGCGATGCGCAGGCGGGCTTGGGAGCCGATCGGCACGCGCGGATGATTGTCGGCGATACGGCCGAGCGAGTCCAAAGCCATCTCCTTGGCGCCCGGCTGGAACAAAAGCTGGGTCAAGAAGTCGAGCACCTCTCCCGCCTCCGGCGATTCCGGAGCCTGGCGTATCAACTCCTCGAAAGCCGCCACGGCTCGCGGCACGTCCTTGGCGTTGTAATGGCTTTGGGCTATGCGCAAGCGGGCATGACCGGTGGCCTGGTCCTGAGGATAGGTCTGGAGTATCCGCTCATAGGTCGCGATCGCCTTGTCATAATGCCCGGCACGGAAATAAGTATCGGCAGTGGCCCAGGCGGCCTTGACCGCCGCCGAGCCGCCCGCATAGGCCGATTCCACCCTCTCCCAAGCCTTGAGGGCCTGGCCATAATGCTCGAGCCGATAATAGCACCAACCCGCCTGCAGCGCCGCCTCCGCGGCCAGGACATGCTGGGGATGGGCTTTCTCGAAGCGCTCGAAACCGTCGAGGGCCTCGAGATAACGCTTCTGGTTGAACTCTGCGGCGGCGGTCTCGAACTCGCTGCCCACGAACAGCTCTTCCGGAGCCTGACCCTCCGACAACACGGTCTTGGTCGGAGCGACCTTGGGCCTGAGCTTATGTTGGGCCAGCTTTTCCCGGGCCGCTGTCGCCGCCGAGAAATCGCCCTTGGCGAAAAGAGTCCATGCCAGGCCGTCTTGGGCGAACGAGGACTCGGGGCTTGTGGGATAGGAGCGTATCACCTCCTTATAAAGATTCATGGCTTGGTCCATCAAGCCCTGCCTGAAATAACCTTCCGCCATATAGAGGAAAGTCGCGGCGCGCCAGGGATTGAGGCTGGGTTTGACATGCTTGAGGAAATACTGATAACCGGAGACCAAGCTGCCGTAATCCCCGGCTAGATAATTGGCCCGCGACAAGAGGGCCAGGCCCGACTCGCGCAGCTCCGCCTTGTGCTCCTCGGGAAGAGAGCCGCTTTCGAGCTGATCGAGGGACTGTTGATAGGCCCTGACCGCGTCTTGGTAGCGCCCCTGCGCGCTGAGGGCGTTGCCGATCAGCATGGAGGCGGCCGGCACCAAGGGATGGGCCGGATGCTTGACCAGCATCAAGCGGAGAGCCGCCTCCGCCGCGGAATGCTCCTCTTGCTTATAATGGGTCCAGCCCTGCTTGAAATAGGCCGAGCCCGCCAGGGCGCTGGTAAAGCTCGCCGCCATGTCCGCGTAGGCATGATTGGCCTCTTTCAAGCGATTCTCCCTCATGAAGGCCTCGCCGATCATGTAGAGGCTGGGCTCGGCGAACTCGCTGTTGGGCGTCATCTGCAGCACCGACTGGAAGCTGCCGCGCGCCGCCAGGTATTCCTCGCGCTCGTATTGGCAGAGGCCGATCTTGTACATGGCCGCCGGACGATATACGCTTCGCGGGTTGAGCCTAAGGAACTCCTCGAAGGCTTGAAGCGCGGAGATGTAGTTCTTGGCCATGAAAAAGGCCTCGCCCAAGAGATATTGCCCGAGCTCCGCGTATTGTCCCTCCGGATCGCTGTTGATGAGCGCCCTCAAGCGATCAATGGCGATCAGCGGCTTGCCAAGCCGTATATGACTGCGGGCCGCGTAAAGATGGGCGAGGGGCTGCTCCAAACGCTCCAGATAACGCAGGGCGTCGGAGGAATTGCCCACCTCGAAAAGGGCGATGCCGAAGGCCAGAGCCATGCGGCTCTCGCCCTCGTAATAAGGCTGGTCGGCCAGCGCCGCCTTAAGCGCTTGATAGGCGGGCAGGGCCTGATTCTGGGCCAACAAGGCCTGCGCCTTCAGGAGCCGGACCTCGCCCCGCAGCGTGCCCACCGGATGGTCGGCCAGCCAACGCTCCGACGCCTCCACGGCCTCGGCATAACGCCTAAGATTGAATTCGATCTCCGCCAGGCGAAGGGCGATCAGCTCGGAAAGATGATCGCCGCGGGGTATCTCGCGCAAGGCCCTATGTATCTCCCCGCGAGCCTCCGCGAAAATCTTCTCCTCCGAACCCTGGGTCGCCTCGCGCAAGGCCTGGCGATAAAGCGACTCGGCCAACATCACCCGCGCTTCGAGGGCCCGCGACTCCCTGGAAAAGCGCTCAATATAGTCCCGGTATTTCCTGGCCGCGGCCGGGAAGTTCCCCTCCTCGAAGAATGAATCGGCCTGGGCCAGGTTCTGCGCCGCCTCTCCGTCGGTCTGCAGGAACACGTCCTTGATCGAGGCGGGGGAAGCGAAAGCTGAAAGCGAATTCAAAACAAGGAGAAAAGACCAAAAAGCCCCGGCCCTATATATCATGTCGTATGACAAGTAACAGGGGCGCGAAAATTTTGCAATACCAGGGCTGTCAGACCCTGTCAGCGTGAAAAATCTTGAAATGAATTGGAAATAACCGCGGGATCCGGGCCCTAACGGAAATGTTTAGGCGGCCTATTGCCCATGAGCTCGCCTGCGGAGGTTTTCCAGTAGCCGGGCTCGTCAGCCCTCAGCTTGAAGTAGAGCTCTTCCCCAGCCGGGGTGAGAAGGCCTTGCGCGTCGAAAACAGGCTCGTCGTCGACGGTGCGGAGCTTGAAGGCCCATTTGGCGCCGATCTCCCGGTGCTGGAAATAAGCCAGGGCCTCTTGCGCCAGGGCCAAGCGGTAGAGCTCATAACCCTCTTGCGTGAGCCTCCAGGTATTGATGGTCTTGCCCGGAGCCCGGTGCGCGATGGCCAGGCCCTTAAGCGAAGGGTTCTTGGCTCTCAGGACGCCGAGCGCGCCCGCGGCCTCGGCGCGACGTATCCTCAACAGCAGATCGAAATCAGCGGGAGTCCAGCGGTCGGTCTCGGGCGAGAGTATGCGACGCTGCCACATCTCGGCCAGGGTGTTGTGCTGCTCGGCGTAGATCGCGGAGGAGACGGCGAGGCTCGGCGCCGGGGCGCGGTGGGGATCGAGGGTGCCGTCGCGGCCGGCCTCGAGCGCGGCATGGCTGGGCGATGCCGCCGGCCAGCTAACGCTGAGCCAGAATGCGAGGCAGCACAACGCCGACCTGGCTCTGATACTTCCCTTTGCGGTCCGCATAACTGATCTCACAAATCTCGTCGCTTTCGAGGAAAAGCAGCTGGGCGATGCCCTCGCCGGAATAGACCTTGGCGGGCAAGGGCGTGGTGTTGGATATCTCGATGGTCAAATAGCCCGTCCAGGTGGGCTCCAGCGGCGTGACATTGACGATGATGCCGCAGCGGGCGAAGGTGCTCTTGCCCAGGCATATCGCGAGCACGTTGCGCGGGATGTTGAACTTCTCGACGGAACGGGCCAGGGCGAAGGAATTGGGCGGCACCACGCAATACGGGCCTTTGTAGTCGACGAAGGCCTTGGGATCTAAGTTCATGGGGTCGACCACGGCGCCGTAGACGTTGGTGAATATCTTGTACTCGTCGGCCAGGCGGATGTCGTAACCGTAGGAGGACAGGCCGTAGGATATCTTACCCTCACCGTCCTGGCGGTCGACGAAGGGATCGATCATCTTGTGCTCCAGGCACATCTTGCGTATCCAGCGATCGGATTTCAGCATGCTCGTCTCCTGGCGTGGGCGTTGGGACGATTGTATCAAAATTGCGAAGGCCGCTGGGCGGCATGGGCGCTGTGGGCCGAGCAGTTCTCAATGCCTAGGACTAAAGACTGTTCCACACTACCCCAAAGGACCTATGAGCCTTTCGAGCGAGTTTATATAGCTTATGCGCGATGAAGCCTCTTCGACGGTCTCTGTGGCTGATCTTGCCGGCCCTTCTGGCGCTCAGTCCCGCCGCCGAAGCGGAAGTCCTGAGGATTCCCCGCGCCATCACCGGGCGGTCCGTGGCGCGCTCGATCCGGCGCGGGCTGAACCTCCTACGGCCCCAAGCCGCCGCTGCCACCGCCGCCGCTCGGCCGGCCACGGCCGCGCCATCGGCGGAGGAGCAGGCCCGCCAGGCCGCCTCGGAGTTCGACAATCTCGCCCGCCTGGGGCCGGAAAGCCGGGATTTGAGCGTCGAGTTCGATCACATCTACGCCGGCGTGCGCGCGGGAGCGTCCGCCCTTCCGGATGCGGCCTTGCGGCCCCGTTATTTTTGGGTGCAAGGAGCCCTGGCCAAGCACGTGAAAAGAAACTCCATCGACAACGTCGATCGGCTAAGAGCCCTGGGACTGGACGCGCGCCTGATCCCGGTCAACACCGACGGAGAGACCCGGCGCAATATCGAGATGATCGAGGCTCATGTCCGGGCCAGCGACCGCCCCGTGGTGCTCATCGGGCATAGCCGGGGAGGGGTGATGATACACGATTGGTATCGCGCCGCCTCTCGCGAGCTCAGGGACAAGGTGGCGCGCCTGGTGCTGATACAATCGCCGCTGACCGGAACCCCTCTGGCCAATCGCATGCTCAGCCTGCCCGCCGCGCAACTCATCCTGCGAGCCATCAGCCGGCTCATTCTGGACTCGGACATCACGCCGACCCTGCGCGAGCTTTCCGTCGAAGGCCGCCGGGCGGCCCTCTCCGCCCTTCCTCCGCTAGAACCCGAGGACCTGGACAAAATCTACACCATCCGCAGCTTTATGGACCGGCGCCGCCGCCTAGTCGCCCCAAGCGACGGCGTGGTGCCCTTGGACTCGGCTTCGCTTCCCGGGGCCTACGACGTGCTCATCTATGGGCTGGATCACGGGAATATGGTGATTTCCCATCCGGGTTGGTTCAAGAGGCTGATCGGTTATACGCTCAACCGCTACTATCAGCCGGCCGAGCTGACCGAATCCATAGTCAGGCTGATATTCCGGCGCTGATCCGCTCAGCGACGCGGCGGCCGCTGACCACGGCGCTTTCGATGGTGGCGGGCAGGCCCGTGCGCGTCCAGTCTCCCGCCCAATAAAAGCCGGGCATCCCTTCCCCCGGCTCGGGCCTGAGGATCTCGGCCCCGGGCACGGGCGAGAGCGTGGCGAAGGGCTCCTTGACCACCTTCCAGCGGCGCAAACCGGCGCGGGGAAAATCGGGCACGCAGGCCGATAGCTCCTTGAGGGCGAGCTCAAGCAAGGCTTTGGGCCCGCTCGCCAGATGCCGTCGAGCCCCGCTGATCACCAGGGCCAGGTACTGGCCGGGACCCGGAATCTCCATGATGGCGCTCTTGTTGAACACCCACTGTATCTCGGTGCCGATAAGACCCAACAGAGGCTGCCTGAGCGCCTCGCGGTCGAGCCACAGCCCGAGGCTGATGATCGGGGAGCTTCCCAGCTCCTCCCAAGGCCCCCTCAGCGCGGGCGGCATTTCGACGCGCGACAAGTCCCAAGGCGCGAGCGTCGACACGACAGCGGTAGTCTCCAAGGTCTCGCCCGAGTCGAGCGCCAGTCCCACCACCTTGCCGTCTCGCTCGAGGATGCGGGACACCCTGCTGGAAAGCCGGACCTCTCCCCCCGCCTTCTCGATCGCGGCCTTGGCCGCGCCGGTATAGAGCTCGGAGAGCCCCACGCAGGACAAGCCCAGACGGCTGCTCTCCGAGTCGCTCAGGAATATCTCGCGCAGCACTTGAACGAGTCCGGTCGCCGAGGCGATCTCCGGATCGTCGTTGAGAGCGCCCAAGGCGATGGGATCGAGCAGGCGCCGTTGCAGCTCGGCGGAGCAGCCCGCGCTCCGGAGCCATTGTCTCACGCTCAGGCGGTCGATCTCGCCTTTGCCGTTATGGCGCTTGAGCGCCGAGCCGACCTTGAGCAGGCTCAGCTTATCGACCAGCGACAAGCGCCTCATGCCCAAGACGCCCACGGCCAGATTCCAAGGAGGAGGGAGAAAGCCGGGGCAGGACAGCGCGTCCGTGCCGCCCGCCGAATCGGCGAAATCGACCCTGAGGCCCGGCGGAAAGCGAAGGAGCGGCTCGGTGCCGATGTCCCTAAGGAAACGCCGCGTCTGCCGGTAGCAGCCCATGAAAAGGTGCTGGCCGTTGTCGATGGCGTCCCCCGTCTCGGCGTCCCGGAACGAATAAGCGCGCCCGCCCAGATGCGGCTTCTTTTCGAGCAGCAGGGCTCGGGCGCCTTTTGCGGCGAGAGCCGCCCCGCAGGAAAGGCCCGCGAAGCCGCCGCCGACGATGATGGCGTCGAATCCCGGCTTCACAGATGTATGCCTTGGCAATAGAGCCACGCCTTGAACGCGAGCGCTAGCTTGCGCCAGCGGCTGAGGCGCTTGCGCTCGAAAAGCACGCGAAAGCCCGTGTCCTTGATATCGTGAAGCACTCCCTCGTAGATATGGGCCATCACCTCCGCGGGCAATAGGCTGGGCCTGTCGCGGAAGTCCACGAGGTTGCGGGCGCGGCGATAGAAGGTCTGGGTCCTGTCGTACTCCAATTCCATCAGCCGCTCGAAGGCCGGGGAATGGATGCGGTTGATGAGGGCCTGCGGCGAGTAGCCGGCCTGGCGCATGTCCTCCTCGGGGATATAGACTCGCCCGATCTCCAGGTCGGCTCCGACATCGCGGATGATGTTGGTCATCTGGAAGGCGTAGCCGAAAAGCCGGACGAACTCTTCCATGCGCGGCTTGGGGGTATGGGCGTAACCGAATATCCCGACCCCCAAGGCCCCCACCGAGCAGGCCACCCCTTGGAGATAGGATTCGAGCTGGGCGAAAGTCTCGTAGCGCCGACGCTCCAGATCCATGCGGCAGCCCCGGATCATCTCCAAGAAGGGCTCCCGAGGCAACCGGAACATCGACACCCAAGGCAGCAGGCGCGAAGACACCGAATGGGTAGGGGTGCCGGCGAAGAGGCGATCCACCTCCGCTTGCCAATAATCCAGCATGCGCCCCGCCTCGTCGGACCGCAAATGGCCGGAATCGACGATGTCGTCGATGAGCCGGCAATAGGAGTAGACGGCGGAAAGGGCCTGGCGCTTCTCTTTCGGCAACAGGAGAAAGCCGAGAAAAAAATTGGATCGTCGTTCGGCCAAGGCCGGCGCGCTCATGCCGACAGCACGGCGCGAACGACGAGCGGTATCCAGTCCCAGCGCGCCAGCGCCGGCCGCTGGGTCAGCGTGTCGAAGCCCATGCGACGGATCTTGCGCAGTATCTCTCGTCCGCCGAGCCAGGTCAGGCGTATCTCCCAAGACAGCGGCCAGCTCAGGGCCTGGGAAAGAGGCCTGCCTTCCTCGAAGAGCGCCCGGGTGCGGTTGACCTGATGCTTCATCAGGCTCTTGAACTTCTCGTTGACAACGCCCATGCGCAGATCGCCCTCGGAGTAGCCGAAGGCCTTGAAGTCCTCTTGCGGGATATAGATCCTGTCTTTTTTCAGATCGACTGAGATGTCCTGCCAAAAGTTAGCCAGCTGCAGAGCGGTGCAGATCGCGTCCGACTGCCGGAACAACTCGGGATCGCGGTAGCCGTGTATCATCAGCACGATACGGCCGACGGGATTGGCCGAGCGGCGGCAATAATCGAGAACCTCGTCGAAGGTGGCATAGCGTTTCTTGTCCACGTCCTGCAGGAAGGCGCTCAGCAGATCGTCGAAAAGCCGCACGGGCAGATCGAGCTCTCGCAGGGTCGCGTGCAGCGCGACGAAGGCGGGATGCGACGAGCGGCTCTCGCCATGGAGCCGTTCCCTCCATTCGTTCAGGCGTTGCTTGCGCACCCCCTCGTATTCCGGCTCATCGGAGAAATCGTCGGCGATGCGCGCGAATGCGTAGAGCGCGGCCACGTGTTTGCGCAAGGGCCGGCGTATGAGGCGAGAGGCGACCGGGAAATTCTCGTAATGCCGGCAGGCGAGCTCGCGGCAAAATGAATAAGCAGCCGCCACGTCGGCCAGATTTTCAAGGCGGGCCTCGTAGTCCTTGAGCGTGTTCATGGGATCACTTGGGGCGCCCCACGCCGATCCTGGTGCGGCGGTGGTGGCGCAGCCGGGGCAGCGACCTGTAGGGCTTGTCCGTCCATTCGAACTCGAGCGCGCCGCAACGCACCATGTCGCCCTCGCCGATGCCGGCCTGGCGAAGGGCCTTGTCGACGCCTATGCGCTTGAGGGACTTCTGGAAACGCTCCACGGCCTCGGGCAAGTCCGCCTTGAGCATGGCGGCGGCGCGCTCGACGAAAGGCCCCTTCAGCTCGAAGAGTCCCGCTCCGATCCTCTGGACCCGGAATCCCTGCTCGACCTTGACGAAGCGTTCCGGCGGCGCGTTGGGCTCCTGCCAGGGCACCGGATGCCGCGACAGCTCAAGGATCACGCGATCGAGAAGCTCGGAGAGGCCCTCCCCCGTGGCCGCGGAGATCGGGAATATCTCCCGAGCCCGATAGCGGGCGCGCACCTTTCTCAGCGCCTCGTGGGCCAGCGGCAGATCCATCTTGTTGACCGCCAATATCCTGGGCTTTTGCGCCAGGCGCGGATTGAACGACTTGAGCTCGGCCTCGATCACCTTGACTCCATCGACGGGATTCTTGTCCGCGAAACCCGCGGGATCAATCAGATGAACCAGCACGCGCGTGCGCTCGACATGGCGCAGGAAATCCGCTCCCAAGCCCTTGCCCCGATGCGCGCCTTCGATGAGACCGGGGATATCCGCGATCACGAAGCTCACCCCCTTGTGGGCGGCGACGCCCAGATTCGGGGAAATGGTAGTAAAGGGATATTCGGCGATCTTGGGACGGGCATGCGATAGACGCGCCAAGAGGCTCGACTTGCCGGCATTGGGAAATCCCACCAGGCCGACGTCGGCCAGAAGCTTGAGCTCGAGCTCCAGGGTCAGCGAATCGCCCGGCGCGCCCTTCTCGCAGATGCGCGGCGCGGTGTTGAGCCGGGACTTGAACGACAGATTCCCTCTCCCGCCCCTTCCTCCCTGGGCGGCCAGATAGCGCTGGCCGGGGCGAGACATGTCCACGAGAAGGCGGCCCTCGTGATAGACCGACGTTCCCATAGGCACCGGGATCACGATATCCCCGCCGTCCCGGCCCACCTTATTGTTGCCCTTGCCGTTCTCACCGTCGTTCCCCTTGATATGGGGACGCAGAGAGAGCTCCAATAACGTGGTCAGATGCGGAGAGGCCTCCAGGTAGATATGCCCGCCCTTGCCGCCGTCCGCGCCGTCCGGGCCGCCGAACTCGATGAATTTTTCGCGATGGAAAGAGAGGCAGCCATCCCCTCCTTCCCCGGCGGAGAGGAAGACTCGAACCTTATCGATGAAGTTCATGGCGCGGCTGGGAGGCGATCACGGAGGGAACGGATGGACGACGACGTCTGCCGGCTGAGAAAGCTAACGCTTCTCAGAGGCGACAACGGAAACCCGTTTCTTATCCTTGTGCGCCCACTCGAAAGCGACGACTCCGTCCGCCGTGGCGAAAAGAGTGTCGTCCTTGCCCCGGCCGACGTTGAGACCCGGCAAGAACTTGGTCCCGCGCTGGCGCACGATGATCATGCCGGCCTGGATGCGCTGGCCTCCGTAGATCTTGACGCCGAGACGCTGGCCGTGGCTGTCGCGGCCGTTGGATGAGGAGCCCTGCGCTTTGGTGTGTGCCATGTCAGCTAGTTAAAAGATATGGATTTGATGAGCAGCTGGGTCAAAGCCTGCCTGTGGCCCTGCATTCTCTTGTAGGCCTTTTTCGGCTTCTTCCTGAAAACCAGGATCTTGGGACCCCGGGTCTGGGTCAACACCTGCGCCACCACAGTGGCCTTGCGGCTCGACTGCGGCTCCTGGCCTTCGGCGGCGTCCTTGACCGCCCACAATGCGTTCAAAGTCAACTCTTGGCCGTGCTCCGCCTTGAGCTTCTCGACCAAGATGGTCTCGCCCGGAGTGACCCAAAACTGCCTGCCGCCGGTTTCTATGATCGCGTACATTGGATTAATAGAATATCAAATTCCCTCGACGGATGCAACTTCCCGTCGGAGCCTTGTCATTTAACTTTCAAAAGTGAACCGTTTTTTAGGGAT
>JACQPG010000065.1 GCA_016207665.1 Elusimicrobiota bacterium
AGCCGTTCGAGGTCGGGCGAGTCTAGGCAGTCGGCAGAACTTGCCGCTCCGTCACGAACGCTACCCGCGCCTCCCGCTCCCGCATCATCCCTGGCGTGATCCCCCGGAGCGGGTGGGGGCGGGGGCTTTCCCATTCGCCCCAATGCCGCGGCGGTCGGCCGGGGGTGCCTCCGGCAGCGGGACACCCTCGGCCCGCGGCTGGGGGGGACCGGTGCGTTTCAGGCTGATCGGGTCCTCCAGATCGCCGCCGGACAGCGTGAGGCGGTTTCCCTTCAACTGATACCGGTAGACCATCCACTCGTCGCCGAAGGCGATGTGAATCGAATCGCCCACCACCCGCCACCGAACCGTCTCATCGCCGTAACTCGCCGAGGAATCCGCCCGAATGATGACGGTGCGGGGGCCATCGGGCGTCTCCGCATCCCAGGTGCCGGCCAACTGGAGTGGGCCCTTCTGAGCCGCGACCGGTAAGGCGGCCGGCACCAGCAGGGCCAGCAGGACGGGGAGCGTGCGAAGGGTCATGGGCGGGGTAAGGTACGCACGTCAGATGTTATACGCCATTTGGCAAGCAGCGGTCCGTGAGGGACGGCACGCACGGCCCCGATAGCGCTGACTGGGCGGTAAGCCTGGGCGGTAGGAAAAGGCGGTAAGAAAGGGCGGTAGGAGTGCGAACCCCTACCGCCTAGTCCTACCGCCCGTTAACGACCTAGTACATCCCGCCCATTCCACCACCGGGCGGCGCGGGCGGAGCCTTTTCCTCCTCTTTTCGCTCCACCACGACACACTCGGTGGTGAGGAGCAAGCTCGCCACGGACGCTGCGTTTTGCAGCGCGGTGCGCGTGACCTTGGTGGGGTCGATCACACCCGCGGCCACCAAATCCTCGTATTCCACCGTCTGGGCGTTAAACCCGAAGTTCTTATCCTTCGCGGTCCGGACTTTCTCGACCACAATGGAACCTTCAGCACCCGAGTTCGAAGCGATGATCCGGATCGGCTCTTCCAGCGCGCGGCGCACGATGTCCACGCCCACCTGCTCGTCGGGATCGTCCACCTTCACCTTGTGGAGCGCCGACTGGGCCCGCAGCAGCGCGACGCCGCCGCCCGGCACGATGCCTTCCTCCACCGCCGCGCGAGTCGCATGGAGCGCGTCCTCGACCCGGGCCTTCTTCTCTTTCATCGCGGTCTCAGTGGCTGCGCCCACGTTGATGACGGCTACGCCACCCGCCAGTTTGGCCAGGCGCTCTTGGAGCTTCTCCTTGTCGTAATCCGAGGTGGTGTCCTCGATCTGCTTGCGGATCGAATCGGCGCGCTTCTTGATCTCCGCCTTCTCTCCAGCGCCGTTGACGATGGTGGTGTTGTCCTTATCGACCACGACCCTCTTGGCGCGGCCGAGCATGTCGACGCCGGCCTTCTCCAGTTTGTGGCCGAGCTCTTCGCTGATGACGTCGCCGCCGGTGAGAACCGCGATGTCCTGCAGCATTTCCTTGCGCCTGTCGCCGAAGCCCGGGGCCTTGACCGCGGCGGCCTTGAGCGTGCCGCGCAGTTTGTTGACCACCAGGGTGGCAAGGGCCTCGCCCTCGACGTCCTCGGCGATGAGGAGGAAGGACTTGCCGGTCTGCACGATCTTCTCGAGCAGCGGCAGCAGGTCGCTCATGGCGGAGACTTTCTTGTCCGTGACGATGATATAGGGATCATCGAGCACGGCCTCCATCCGCTCCGAATCCGTGATGAAGTAGGGCGAGATGTAGCCGCGGTCGAATTGCATTCCCTCGACCACCTCCAAGGTGGTCTCGGCGGATTTCCCTTCCTCGACGGTGATCACGCCCTCGTGGCCGACTTTTTCCATGGCCTGGGCGATCAGATCCCCGATGACGCGGTCATTGGCCGAAATGGTCGCGACTTGGGCCTTCTCTTCCTTTGTCTTGACCGGCTTGACCGTCTTCTTGAGCTCCCTGACCACGATCTCGAGGGCCTTGTGCATGCCGCGCTCGATGGCCTTGGGATTGGCGCCGGCGGTGATGTTCTTCATGCCCTCGGCGAGCATGGATTGAGTCAGGACGATCGCCGTGGTGGTGCCGTCGCCGGCGATGTCGTTGGTCTTGGAGGCGACCTCCTTGACCAGCTGGGCTCCCATGTTCTCGAAAGGATCTGGAAGCTCCACGTCCTTGGCGATGGTGACGCCGTCGTCAACGATCGCGGGAGAGCCGAATTTCTTCTCCAGCACGACCGATCGGCCTTTGGGGCCGAGGGTGATCTTGGTGGCGTTTGCGAGCTTGTCGACGCCTTGCTTCATCATGCGTCGGGCCTCTTCGGCGAATACGATTTGCTTAGGCATAATATTTACTCTCCTTAATAATGTGGCGGGGCTACTTCAGAATCCCCAAGATATCGTCCTGGTGCATGATCAAGTACTCGACATCATCGATCTTGATCTCGTTTCCGGAGTATTTGCCATACAGGATCCGATCGCCGGGTTTCACGTCCATGGGCAATACCTTGCCGTCTTCCGTGGTCTTGCCTCTGCCGACCGCGACGACCTCTCCTTCCTGCGGCTTCTCCTTCGCGGTATCGGGAATGATGATCCCCCCTCTCTTGACTTCCCTTTGCTCGATCGCCTTGACCAAGACCCGGTCGCCGAGAGGTTGCAGCTTGACCTTTGTTGCAGTCGCTTGCGTCATGTGCTCTTACCTCCGATGTTGTTCTTCCCGCGAGTCCCTCAAATTAGCACTCGCTTGTTATCTCTGCTAATTATAACACAGCGTCCGGAAAATTGTCAATCAATATGTGAGAGTGCTAATTTAGGCGGAAGCAGCGAGCGGCAGCGAGCAGCACCAGATGTATTAGGGAGGCGTTAGAGCGTTAGTGCAGCGAGCGGCAGCGAGCAGCACCAGATGTATTAGGGAGGCGTTAGAGCGTTAGTGCAGCGAGCGGCAGCGAGCAGCACTAGGCGTCTTAGGGAAATGAGTTGACGCCTAGTGGTCGTATTTGGAAATGAACTTCTTGACGAAGTCCACGACGGCGGGCTTTTCCTCGGATTCCGAGACGGCGCTCGAGACCCCGTTGATCGCCGAGGGCGGCTCGGGCGCCGCGGACGCTTCCTCGCTTTCCTCCTCGGATCTCGGGTCCAGCCGGGAAGCGGGCGGCGGCAAGGGATGGATGCTGCCGAGGTCGTCCTCCAGCCTCCGGATCAGGTCCAGGGCCTTGGCCAGACTCACCTCCTTCTCGGAGAGGTCGCGGCTGAGCTTGTCGACCAATCGATTGCGAATGGCGAGATCGTTGCTGGTCTCGGCCAGGCGTTTCCGGGCTCCTTCCAGCTCGATGCGCACTTTTTCCAGCTCAAAGCGGCTCTCGGAGAGAGAGGTCTCGCTCTTCTTGACCGCGGCCTGGAGATTCTCGCTTTTGGCCTCTTCCTTCAAAAGCGCCTGTTCGAGCTCCGCGATCCTCGGTATCTTCGATTCGAGTTCCCCGGTCTTGCGCTTATAGTCGTTGAGCTGCTCCCTGAGATCGATGACCTGCCGCTGCAGGGATACGATGAGATTGCGCTCCTCCTGGCGGGTCTCCAGCTCCTTCATCAGGTTCGCTACGTGATTGAAGAGCCTGGCGCCGGTGGTATCGATGAGATGGTTGACGCCCGCGGCCGCTAGGCCGGGATCGGGAGCGGAGACCGGCGCGGCCGGCGGAGACTTTTGATCGCGCTCGTGCAGGGCCCTGATGATGTCGTCGAACTCCCCGGAGTTCCTCCAATTCTTCTCCAAAATCTCCCCCTCCGCGGGGCAGACCAGCGTGGTAGCGGTAAATCCCGACAGGGCCGTGAGCTCCTCGGGAGTGTAGCTGCCTGGTACTTCTCCGTTCATGTATACCCAATATTTCATACAGGAGTCCCCCTGTTGTTGCGGGAGATGGCGGTTGAGAGTATCCTCAGCTCCTCCATGAACATCTTGAGGTCCTGGCGGAGCATGGTGACGTGCGAGGCGGTCGTCTCGCTGGAATGGATCAGTCGTTCGCTCTGGGCCGAGGCCTGCCTTCGCAGCTCCTCGAGGGCGCCGTTCCTGCCGGCCAATTCCTCTCGAAGCTTGGCCAAGACGCCCTGGAATTCATCGAGCTTGTGGCGCAGCTCCAGTTGGGCGCGCTCCGCGAGCGCGCTCCGCTCCCGTTCCATCCGCAGCTCCTCGGCCAGGCGTTTGTTGTCCGCCTCCAGCCGGCCATGGCTTTCCTGGAGAAAGGACTGGGATTGGGTCAGGCTCTTGGTCTGATCCTCGAAAATCTTCTTCTCTTCCTGGAGACGGTGTATATGGCTCTCATAACCCTCGCGCGAGCGCGCCATGCGTTCTTCGAACTGCGAGATCTCGTTTTGTATCGTCGTTTGGCGTTCCCTGAGCTGGGCGTTTTCCAGGCGGAGTTTCTTGAGCTCTTCCTGGAGCCTGGCGTTCTCATCGGCCAGGCGGTCCATGGGGTCGATCCATTCGGTGGGCTGGGGGGCCGCCGCCTCGGTAGGCGGGGCCGGCGCGGGCTCGGGTTGGAGCGTCGAGGGCTGCGGCTGAGCTTCCTTTCCGGCCAATTGAGCGTCGACTTCCCGGCGGAAATCATCCAGCCAAGCCTGATAGGGATCGGCCTCGAGCATACCCGGAAGGATAGCCATGCGGCGGCAAATGTGCAAGTACGGAAATGTTAAATAATGGAGGGGATTCCTACCACTCGACGAGAACCACTCCAGGAGCGCCATTGCCGCCGTTGGCTCCGGTGGAATAGGGGTGGTAGGGGAAAGGCTGTCCGCCTCCTCCCCCGCCGACCATGATGCCGCCGCTCGTGGACTCGATCGTCTTCTTTGGCAGAATTTATCGGCCGGCGCTCGGGTCCGGGTTGGAGGGAATCTGTTCAGGTTTCGGGGTTTCCCGGCGATGCCTTTGCCAGAATTGGCGGATATGGGCCCAAGCCTCCTCCGCGGTGTCGACGATCTTGAAGAGCTTGGTGTCCTCCCAGGCGA
>JACQPG010000067.1 GCA_016207665.1 Elusimicrobiota bacterium
CACAAGCTGGGGGAGTTTTCGTTCACCCGCTTCTTCAAGTCTCACGGCGGAGTGCATAAGGAGTCTACGGCCCTCACCTAGTCGGGGTCAAAGGAAAAAAGCATGGAAGCGACGGCTTACGCGCGATTTCAAAGATACGGCGTCCGCAAGGTCGCCCAGGTGCTCGACGAGATACGAGGCAAGACGGTTCTCCAGGCGGAGCAGCTCCTTCCCCTGGTGCCCCGGGTCTGCGCGGACTTCGTGGGCAAGACGGTCCGGTCGGCCGCGGCCAATCTGACCATTAAAGCGGCCCGGTCTGGAAAGGCTCTGGTGCCGGCCAATGTCTATATCAAATCCTGTTGGGCGGGCCAGGGTCCCATGAGCCAGATGAAGCGGGTCAAGCCCGCGCCGCAGGGTCGCGCCATGATGTTCAGAAGAAAGGTCTGTCATCTCACCGTAACGGTGTCGGATGAGAGGGGACAGGGGGATTAGGCATGGGCAATAAGGTTCATCCGAATTCGGTCAGGCTTGGTTATATCCACGATTGGGAGTCCAAGTGGTTCTCCTTGCGCGAGATGCCTGCGCTGATCGGAGAGGATTTCAAGATCCGCAACTTGGTCAAGAACACTTTTCGGGCGGCGGCGGTCAGTTGGGTCGGCATCGAGAGGGCGGGCTCCTATCTTCGCGTCAATATCCATACGGCAAGGCCGGGGGTGGTGATAGGGAAAAAGGGCGCCGACATCGAGGCGATCCGGACTCAGATCGAGAATCTCACCCAGCGCAAGACCTTCATCAACGTGATGGAGATCAAGGATCCCGAGCTGGACGCGCGGTTGGTGGCCGAGGCCATCGCCATGCAGCTCGAGAAAAGGATCGCCTATCGGCGCGCCATGCGCAGGGCGATGGAGCGGACAATGCAGGCGGGCGCCTTGGGAATCAAGGTCATGGTCGGCGGCCGCTTGAACGGCGCGGAAATCGCGCGGCGCGAATGGATGCGCGAAGGCCGGGTGCCGCTGCACACCTTTTGCGCGGACGTGGATTATGGGATCGCCGAGGCCATGACCACGGCGGGCGTGATCGGCGTCAAGGTCTGGATATTCAAGAAACAGCTTTTCGTCAAGAGCCCCAAGGAGCTTTTATTGGCGGCCAAGAAGGAGGGCGCCCTGGCTCCCGCGGCCATGCCGGCTTCGGAGCCGGCTCCCGCGCCCGTCGCTGAGCAGCCGGTCGTGGCGGAGACAGGCGTCGTGGATTTCGGCCCGGAGGGGGAAAACAAAGATGCTGATGCCTAAGCGCGTCAAGTATAGAAAACCCCATAGCCAGCCGAGAATCAAAGGGCCGGCCAAAAGAGGCACCACCATCGCTTTCGGCGAATATGGGCTGAAAGCTCTGGATCCTAAGTGGATCACGGCCCGCCAGATCGAGTCCTGTCGCGTGACCATCGGCCGCTATCTTAAAAAAGGCGGCAAACTCTGGACCCGGATATTCCCGGACAAGGCCATTACCAAGCACCCTGCCGAGACCCGGATGGGAAAGGGAAAGGGAGCTCCGGAATATTGGGCCGCCGTGGTCAAGCCGGGACGGATACTTTTTGAGATCGAGGGCGTTCCGGAGAGGGAGGCGCAGAAGGCTTTGGACGCGGCATCCTACAAGCTTCCTATCCGGACCAAGTTCGTCAGCCGGGAGCATGTATAGCCATGAAGGGGAACGACAGGCAAGCTAAAAAATCCTTATCGGTGGCGGAGTTGGAAGCGGAGCTGCGGCAGACCCGCGAGAAGGCGTTCAGGGCCGAGTTCAAGCATACCGTCACCCCCTTGAAGAATCCGATGGAGCTCAAGAACCTTCGTCGGCATATCGCCCGCCTCTCTACCTGGATCAATGAGAAGCGCTCGGCCGCGACCTCATCAAAGGAGAATTGATCATGACCAACGAGGCATCGACCGACCGCAAGCAGCGCAAAACCTTCGAGGGCGTGGTCGTGTCCGATAAAATGCAAAAGACCCGGATCGTCCAGGTCAGCCGCCTAGTGAGGCATCCCTTTTACCAGAAGGTCATCAAGAAGAGCAGCAAGTTCAGCGTGCATGACGAGACGAATTCCTCGCACGAGGGAGACGTGGTCGAGATCATGAGCACGAGACCTCTTTCCAAGACCAAGCGGTGGCGGCTGGTGCGCGTCGTCAAGGTGGCCCCGAGGGTCGACGCGGACAAGGTAGGTGCGGCATGATCCAGCTGCGCTCCATCGTCAATGTGGCGGACAATTCCGGCGCCCGCAAGCTTCAATGCTTCCACGTCATGGGGGGAAGCTATCGGCGTTATGCGGCGATCGGGGATGTGGTCGTTTGCAGCGTTAGGGATGCCCTGCCCAACGGCCCCATCAAGAAGGGGGACGTGGTCAAGGCCGTCGTTGTCAGGACCGTGCGCAACCATAGGAGACCCGACGGCTCTTATATAGCTTTCGATGACAACGCCGTTTGCCTCATCGACGACAACGGAGAGCCCAAGGGCACCCGCGTTTTCGGCCCAGTGGCCCGTGAGCTCCGCGACAAGGAATATCTCAAGATCATATCCTTGGCGCCGGAGGTCGTCTAGGACAGCGCCATGGTGAAACTTAAGATTCGGAAGAAGGACAAAGTCATGGTCATCGCCGGTCGTGATCGCGGCAAGACCGGGGAAGTGCTGCGCGTTTTGCCTGAAGACATGAGAGTCTTGGTGAGCAAGGTCAACATCGTGACCAAGCACCGCAAGCATAATCCCAACGCCGGCGGCGGCGGACTCCAGAAGATGGAGGCGGCCATAGCGTACTCCAACGTGATGTTGGTCTGCCCCAAGTGCGACAAGCCTATCCGTCCCAGGCTGCAAAAGCTCAAGGATGGCGAGGTGGTCAGAATCTGCCGCAAATGCGGGGAGAGCATAGTTTAATATGGCAGAGAAAGAGAAGGCGGGCAAGCCCAAGGGCGCCGGCAAGAAGGGGGCGCCCGAGCAGAAGACCGGCCCCTCGATCGTGGTGTCGGACGGGAGGGAGGTCGCTCATCCGGTTCCCCGCCTGAAGAAGCAATACTTCGAGCAGATCGTTCCGGCCCTCATGGAAAAGGCGGGCTGGAAGAATCCATTCCAGGTGCCAAGGCTGGTCAAGGTCGTCATCAATATAGGCGTCTCGGACGCGCGCGACAACGTCCAGAATCTCGACGTGGCCCGGGAGGAGCTGGCGGTGATCGCGGGCCAGTGGCCCCAGGTCCGACGCGCCAAGAAATCCATCTCCAACTTCAAGCTGCGCCAGGGCATGCCGATAGGGTTGCGCGTGACGCTGCGTAACGACCGGATGTACGAGTTCCTGGACCGCCTGATATCGACAGCCATCCCGCGCATCCGCGATTTCCGGGGCCTGGAGCCTCGAGGCTTCGATGGTAGCGGCAATTTCAATCTCGGGTTGAGAGAGCAGCTGATCTTCCCAGAGGTGAACGTAGAGAAATCCCCCAAGGTGAGGGGAATGAACTTGACCTTCGTGACCACGGCGCGCAATGACGAGGACAGCCTGGAGCTCTTGAGAGCCCTGGGCTTGCCTTTCAAGAGCGTTTCGGCGTCCGCTGATAAGAAGGAGGCCGCGCTGGCCCGATAGGGCGGCGCGTTTGAGATATGGCGACCCTCGCTTGGACCGCAAAAATGAAAAAGCCGCAGAAATTCGCGACGCGGTTTCGCAACCGCTGCCAGATCTGCGGACGTCCCCGGGCGTATTTCCGGGATTTCGGCCTCTGTCGAATTTGTTTTCGAAAGATGGCGCATCAAGGCCAGATCCCCGGTGTTCGTAAATCTTCTTGGTAAATAGAGAGACCTAGGTATGGATCCGATCGCTGATCTGTTGACTCGAATCAGAAACTCGAACCTGCGGCTCAAGGACCGCGTGGATGTGCCCTATTCCAAGCTCAAGCTTGAAGTGGTGCGCCTATTGAAAGAGGAAGGTTTTATCGCCAATTTCAAGACCCTGTACAGCGGGAATCGACACGGCATCATCCGGGTATTCCTGAAGTACTCTCCCACCAAGGAATCGGTCATCAACGGGATTCGGCGGATATCCAAGCCCGGCTTGAGGGTTTATCGCTCTTACGACGATATCCCGAGGGCGCGCAGCGGATTCGCCGTGACGCTTATGTCCACCTCCAAGGGGGTCTTGACCGACAAGCAAGCCAAGGAGAAGAAGGTCGGCGGAGAAGTTCTCTGCCAGGTTTGGTGACTATGAGCCGAATTGGAAAAATGCCGGTAGCGATCCCGCCGGGGATCCAGGTTTCCGTCAAGGATGGGCTAGTCACGGTCAAGGGGCCGAAGGGGGAGCTTAAAGAGGCTCTTCCGGGCGTCGTCAAAGCCGAGGTCAAGGAAGGGCAGGTGGTGTTGACAGCCGACCTGGACTCGGGTAGGGATGTCTCCGCCCTTTACGGCATGTCCCGAGCCAAGGTCCATAACCTGGTATTGGGCGCGGCGCAGGGTTTTTCCAAGACGCTTGACATCGTGGGTCTCGGTTTTCGGGCCGAGGTCGCGGGCCAGAAGCTTACCTTGACCCTGGGCAGGTCCCACCCGGTCGTGTTCGAGGCGCCCAAGGGCGTGACATTGGCCGTGGACGCGAAGAAAACCCAGATCATAGTCGGCGGCCCCAGCAAGGAGTTGGTTGGGGAAGTGGCGGCCAAGATACGGGAGCTCAGGAAGCCCGAGCCTTATAAGGGCACGGGGATACGTTATCACGGCGAGCATGTGCGCAAGAAGGCCGGCAAGACGGCGGCTGGGGCTGGAGCCACCGGCGCCGCCAAGAAATAGGTAAAGACAATGAAAGACAAGTGGATTCGATACGAATATCGCAAGGAACGGACCCGGCGCATTCTTCAGGAGTCTGTCGGGGACCGGCCGAGATTGTCCGTGCACCGGAGTTTGCGGTATATCTATGCCCAGGTCATCGATGACCGCTCGGGCAAGACCGTGGCCTCCGCCACGAGCCTTTCGAAGGAATTCAAGGGACTGAAGTCCCGCAAGAATTTGGAGGCGGCCAAGCGAGTCGGCGAGTTGGTCGCGAAGAAGGCCAGGGAGGCCGGCGTCAGTCGGGTCGCTTTTGACAGGGGGGCCCGCGTTTATCACGGAAGGATCAGGGCCGTAGCCGAAGGCGCTAGAGCGGGCGGATTGGAGTTTTAAGATGGCAGATAATGTGACAGTCCAGGCAGCGGAAACCACCCCGGCGGCGGAGCCCCAGGCTCCCGCGCCAGCTGATAAGCCGACCCGTACCGGCGGCCCGCGCGGTCGCAGGCAAGACTTTTCCCGGGAGGAGGGCGGGTTTAAGGAAACCGTGGTGACCATAAACCGGGTCGCCAAGACGGTCAAGGGCGGCAAGAGATTTTCGTTCGCGGCGCTGGTGGTGATCGGAGATGGCAACGGCTCCGTCGGGGTCGGCCTGGGCAAGGCCAAGGAAGTCCAGTCCTCCATTCAGAAGGGCAATGCCCAGGCTCGAAAGAATGTGGTCAAGTTCCCTTTGGTCAGCGGCACGATTCCCCACGAGGTTTTGGCCAAGGTCGGCTCGGGCAAGGTCTGGATGAAGCCGGCGTCTCCCGGCACCGGCGTCATAGCTGGTGGCGGCGTTCGGGCCGTGCTGGAGGCGGCCGGTGTCAAGAACGTCCTGACCAAGAGCCTTGGCAGCAACAATGCTTTTAATATGGTGGCGGCGGCCCTGGAGTGTCTTAGGAAGCTTCGCACGGCCGAGGAAGTCGCCAAGATGAGAGGCAGGGCTTAACATGACCGTGATCAATCTAAACCAATTGACACCCGCGCCGGGTTCCCGTCGCCGACCCAAAAGGCTTGGCCTGGGCTCGGGTTCGGGCCATGGACAGACGTCGACGCGCGGGCAGAAGGGCCAAAGATCCCGCTCGGGCGACGGCAAGCTCGTCGGTTTCGAGGGCGGTCAAAACCCGCTGCTGCGGCGCGTTCCCAAGCGCGGCTTTACCAATGGCCCCTTCAAGAAGGTTTATCAAGTAGTCTCTTTGGAATCCATTGAAAGGATTTTCAAGAATCAAACCGAGGTCACGTTGAACTCATTGAAAATCCACGGACTGATCAGAGGCCGGTTGCCGGTCAAGGTCCTGGGGGACGGATCCATCACCCGCCCGTATAAGATTTCCGCCCACGCCTTCTCGAAGAGCGCGATGGAGAAGATCCAAAAAGCCGGCGGCGCCGCCTCAGCCTTGGAATCCGCGCCGGTCTCGCCGGAGAAGAACTCCTCTCGATGATTCAGAAGTTCGCGGAGATCTTCGAGTCGCCGGATCTTCGGCGCAAGATACTCTTCACCTTGGGGGCCATCGCCATCTTCCGCGTGGGAGCGGCGATCCCTATCCCCGGGATCAACGCGGACGCGTTGAGGTCCATATTCCAGACTGGCGGCATACTCAACTTCCTTAACATGTTCTCCGGGGGGGCGCTCTCCCAATTTTCCATTTTCTCCATGGGAGTCATGCCTTACATCAACGCGTCCATCATCATGAGCCTTCTGCAGGGCGCCCATGTGCTTCCCTATTTGGATCGGCTCGCCAAGGAGGGAGAGCTGGGGCGGCGCAAGCTGAACCAGTTGACCCGCTATTTGACCGTCTTTTTGGCGACGTTCCAGTCTTTCGGCTTGACCATCGCGATCACCAAGATGCAGCCTCCCGGCGGAGGGATGTCGGTGGTTTCCGATCCGACTTGGGGCTTTTATCTGCTCACCGTTCTGACCCTGACCGCGGGAACGATATTCGTGATGTGGCTGGGCGAGCAGATCACTGAGCAGGGCATCGGCAACGGCGTGTCCTTGATCATTTTTTCGGGTATTGTCGACCGCATCCCGGGGGCGGCCAGGGATTTCATAGGCCTGATCCAGGCCGAGGAATTGGGCTTGCTCAAGGCGATCATGATCGTTCTCGCTATCTTGGCCATGGTGACGGTGACCCTCTGGGTCGAGACGGCTCAGAGGAAGATCCCGGTGCAGTATGCCAAGCGCGTGGTCGGGCGCAAGATGTATGGAGGCGCCCAAAGCTATTTGCCGCTCAAGGTGGATCAGTCCGGCGTGATCGCCGTGATCTTCGCCGGCTCTCTGCTGGCCGTGCCCATGACGATCACATCCTTCACTCCCCAGACGACACCCTGGGTGCAGGGCATGCAGGACTTCCTCAATAGAGGCAATTGGATTTATCAGATCCTTTATGCCGGGCTAATCATATTCTTTTGTTATTTCTATAACTCGGTCTCGATCAATCCGGTCGATTTGGCCGAGAACATGAAGAAATCGGGCGGATTCATCCCCGGTTATCGCCCGGGCGAATCCACGGCCAAGTATATCGAGTGGGTGCTTGAGCGTATCACCCTGGGAGGGGCGTTGTTCGTGGCTGCCGTCTGTGTCTTGCCGGATGTGGCGCAGAAATATCTCAATCTACCCTTTTATCTGGGAGGCACGGCTCTCCTTATCGTGGTCGGCGTCGCTCTCGACACCATGGGGCAGCTCGAGGCGCAGCTCATCATGAGGCATTACGAGGGCTTCCTGAAGAAGGGCCGCCTCCGGACTCGATGGTTCAATGTTGGGGCGCCATCATAGTGTCATGATCGTGATTCTTCTAGGCGCTCCCGGCTCGGGTAAAGGGACCCAGTCCCGCATTTTGAGCGGCAAGTATGGGTTCAAGCATCTGGCTACAGGCGATATTTTCCGTGGGGAGATCGCGGCCAAGACCCCGCTCGGCATCAAGGCTGCCGAATACGTCAAGAGCGGCAAGCTCGTGCCCGATGAGATCGTGACCGAGATGGTGGCTGGTCGATTGGAGCTTAACGGGGAGAAATACCTTTTGGACGGGTTCCCTAGGAACGTAGAGCAGGCCCAGGCATTGGCCCATTTTTTGTCGAAGCAAAACGAAAGCGCCGATGTGGTGATCTTCATGAACCTGCCCAAGCAGGAGGCCATGAAGCGCTTGACTTCCCGCCGCGTCTGCTCGAAGTGCGGGGAGGTGTACAACGTGATCACCCGGCCCACGCGAAGCGAGGGCAAGTGCGATTCGTGCGGTGGAGACGTTGTCCAGCGGGAAGACGATTCAGAGGCGACGGCAGCGAAGCGGCTCATGGTCTTTGAGGATCTGACCCAGCCGCTCGTGGCTTATTACAAGGCCGAGCAGGTATTTCATGAGGTGGATGCGTCGAAGAGCCCGGATGACGTCACGCGACAATTGTCGGGGGTCATCGATTCCGTGCTCAAGGCCTTGAAATAGCCATGTTTTCGACCAGGACCATCGAGCTGAAAAGCAAGGAAGAGATAGCGATCATGAGGGAGGCGGGAGCGATTGTGGCGGCCATACTGGTGATTCTAAGCCAGGCGGCGCAAGCCGGGGTAGCCACCTTGGAGCTCGATAAGATCGCTCGGGCCCAACTGGCTCAGCGCAACGCCAAGCCGGCGTTTTTAGGGTACCACGGCTTCCCCGCGGCCCTTTGCGTGTCGATCAATTCAGAGGTCGTGCATGGCATCCCATCGGCAAGCCGGAAGCTGGTCAATGGCGATATAGTGGGTTTAGACTTTGGCTGCATTTACAGAGGGTTCTACGCTGATTCGGCCGTGACCGTGCTCGTGGGGGCGGTGAGCCCTTTGGCTCGAAAACTGGTTTCAGTCACGCAGCAGTCTTTGTCCAAGGGCATCGAAGCGATGCAGGTCGGAGCGCGGCTGGGCGATATCTCCTATTCCGTGCAGAGGCATGTGGAATCCAACGGTTTCTCCGTAGTTCGGGAATTCGTGGGCCATGGGATAGGGCGTTCGCTTCATGAGGACCCAGCCGTGCCCAACTTCGGCAAGGCTGGCACCGGTATGAGGCTGTCGCCTGGCGTGATATTGGCCATCGAGCCGATGGTCAACGCGGGCGGCCCCGAGGTCGAGACTTTGTCGGACGGGTGGACCGCGGTGACCAAGGATAGGAGCCTTTCGGCCCATTTCGAGCATACCGTGGCGTTGACTGAGCGAGGACCGGAGATTTTGACGTTAGGGACCGATTGAACATGGGGAAAGAAGACAAGATCGAGGTGGAAGGAACGATAGTGGAGGCTTTGCCCAACGCGATGTTCCGGGTGGAGATCCCTCCGGGCAGGAATATCCTCGCCCATATTTCGGGGAAGATGCGCATGCATTACATCAAGATCCTTCCTGGGGACAAGGTCCGCATCGAACTGTCGCCCTACGATCTGAGCCGAGGAAGGATCGTCTTCAGGGAATAAGGTAAGCGATAATGAGAGTAAGAGCCAGCGTCAAGCCGATATGCCAGAAATGCAAGGTAATCAAGCGCAACGGCGTGGTCCGTGTGCTTTGTTCGAATCCAAAACATAAGCAAAGGCAGGGCTAGGAGAGATAGATGGCACGCGTAGCGGGAGTCGATTTGCCGAAGAATAAGCGCATCGACGTGGCGCTCTGTTATCTTTACGGGATCGGAAGAGCCACGTCCAAGGAGCTTTTGGAGAAGCTTGGCGGTTCAGTGGAGCCGAGCACTCGGGTCAAGGACCTTACCGAGAATCAGGTGGGATTGATCAACAATCTGCTGGTCAAGGAATACAAGGTCGAGGGCGAACTGCGTCGCGAAAATCAGGCTAATATACAACGCTTTTACGAGATCAACTGCTACCGCGGTTTTCGCCATAGGAGAAACCTGCCGGTCCGCGGTCAGCGAACGAAGACCAATGCCAGGACGCGGCGTGGACGCCGCAAGACGGTGGGAGCCGGAGCGGCGCCGAAGCCCGCGGCTGGCGCGCCGAAGAAGGCTTAATCTAAGGAATGATGATCAGGAGTTGATGATGCCCGAAGAGAAAAATGCAGCGACCCGCAAGCCGCAGGCCGTTGCCAAGAAGAAGACCTGGAAGTCGCTGACTTTCGCGAAGGTCTATATCCAATGTTCTTTCAATAACACCATAGTGTCTCTGACGGATGATCGAGGCGACGTGCTCGCCTGGGCTTCCGCGGGCAATAGCGGTTTTCGCGGCACTAAAAAGGGGACGCCATTCGCCGCTGGGGTCACGGCCGGCAAGGTGGCCAAGAAGGCGATCGAGATGGGGGTCAAGCAGGTGGCCGTTTTCATCCGCGGGCCGGGGCCGGGCCGGGAAACGGCGGTCAGGCAGATGGGCAACACGGGCCTCGTTATCGTAGCCTTGAAGGATGTGACGCCTCTGCCGCACAACGGGTGCCGGCCGCCCAAGGCGAGGAGAGTCTAAGATGGCGCGATATATAGAATCCGTTTGCAAACTCTGTCGCCGGGAGCAGATGAAGCTTTTCCTTAAGGGCGACAAGTGCTATACCAAGTGCGTTTTTGAGAAGCGGCCCACGACGCCGGGGATGGCGAAGCCCCAAAGAGGCAAGCCGTCTCCTTACGCCATCCGCTTGCGCGAAAAACAGAAACTTCGCCGCTTCATCTCGGTCAACGAGAGGCCCTTCGAGCGGATCGTGGCTAACGCCTCAAAGAGCCCTGAGGCTTCCGGAGAATTCTTGCTGCGCGCGCTGGAGATGCGGCTCGATAACGTGATCAGGCGGATGGGAGTCGCTACTTCGCTCAAGACGGCTCGTCAGCTCGTTTTGCATGGGCATGTCAAGGTTTCGGGGAAGGTGGTGACCATCCCCTCGTTCCAAGTGGATAGGGGAGACGTGGTGGCTCTGAGCCCGAAGCTCAAGGAAAACGTGGGGGTCAAGCTGAGCCTGGACACGGCCAAGCGCCTCAACAATCGCCCGAGTTTCCTGGAGTTCAATGAAGAGGGTCTCTTGGCGAAGATAACCAGGCTGCCGGAGCGGGCCGAGATGTCGTTCCCGGTTTCCGAGCAGCTGATCATCGAGTATTATTCGAAGTAAGGAGACGTCGGAAAATGGCTTATAAAGAACTGATCCTTCCGCAAAAATTGAGCGTCGATGAAAAGACGATGTCGGATAGCTATGCCAAGTTCGTGGCCGAGCCCTATGAGAGGGGTTACGGCCACACCGTCGGCAATGCCCTTAGGCGCGTGCTGCTTTCGAGCCTCGAGGGCGCGGCGGTGACCGCCGTGCGCATCGACAAGGTTCAACACGAGTATTCCACGATCAACGGGGTCAAGGAAGACGTGATGAACATGCTTCTCAATCTCAAGAAGCTGCGGGTCAAGCTGTTTTCCAATGGCCCGGAGACCGTCTACCTGACCGCCAACAAGGAAGGCGCGGTCAAGGCCTCGACGATACAGGGCAACTCCAACGTGGAGGTAGTCAATGGCGACCTGGTCATAGCCCACCTCGAGGCGGGCGGCAAGATCGACATGGAGATCGAGATATCCAAAGGCCGAGGCTATGTTCCCGCGGAGGAGCTGCGGGCGCAAAGCCATTGGCCGGCCGGGTTCTTGCCGGTGGATGCTATTTTTTCTCCGGTGACCAAGGTCCATTACGATGTCGAGAACGCGAGGGTAGGCCAGGTGACAGACTATGACCGGTTGATCCTCGAGATCTGGACCGATGGCACTCTTAATCCCGCGGAGGCCTTGATCCAATCCTCCAAGCTTCTTAGGGAATCGCTCAATATCTTCATCCCCGAGGAAGAGCAGGCGGCCCAGGCCGAGACGGCCTACATGGAGGGTGAGGGCGCCGGCGGCGAGGGCGTAGGCCTCCATATGGACGCCAAGCTCAAAGAGATACTCAATCAGCCCATCGAGATGATCGAGCTCTCCTCTCGGGCGTCCAATTGCCTGAAGGTTGCGCGGATCAAGACCATCGGCGAGCTGGTCTCGAAAAGGGATGAAGAGCTGCTCGCGGTCAAGAACTTCGGCAAAAAGTCCCTTGATGAAATCAAGGACAGGCTCAAGGATATGGGCCTGTCGCTTGGCATGCAAGTGGGCCAGATGGCCGGATAAATCGATGTCTTTTTTCCGTCAAATTGATATAAATAGGTTGGGTTAGCGTTATGGTGAAGCAAATGGGCGGCAGGAAGCTGGGGGTCACCAGCTCTCATAGAAGGGCGTTGTTGCGCAATATGGCCACGAGCCTTTTTCTGCATGAGAAACTGGAAACGACCCAGGCGAAGGCCAAGGAGTTGAGGCCTTTTGCGGAGCGGATCATCACGCAGGCCAGGCAGGGCAAGCATTATCTTGTCCGCAGGCATATCCAGGATAAGGTCGTGTACAAAAAGCTCTTCGACGTCTTGGCTCCCAGGTACGCGCAACGGCCTGGCGGCTACACTCGGATACTGCATCTGGCTCCCAGGTCCGGAGACAACGCATCCAGGAGTTTGATCACACTGGTCTCTTAATGTTCGACTTCCTCTTCAGTCTCTTCTCCAACGACATGGGCATTGACCTGGGGACGGCCAATACCCTGGTCTATGTGAAGGGCCAAAGCATCGTGCTGCGTGAGCCGTCGGTGGTCGCCATCGACCGCGAGAGCCGCAAGGTGTTGGCGATCGGCGCCGAGGCCAAGCGCATGTTGGGCAGGACGCCTTCCTCGATCGTAGCGGTCCGACCCTTGAAGAACGGCGTGATCGCGGACTTCGAGGTGACCCAGGAGATGATCAAGTATTTCATCCGCAAGGTGCACAACCGAAGATCCCTGCTCCACCCTCGGATCGTCATCGGGATCCCCTCCGGGATTACCGAGGTGGAACGGCGCGCGGTCCAGGAGTCGGCCGAGCAGGCGGGCGCCAGGGAGGTCTATCTTATTGAGGAGCCTATGGCGGCGGCTATTGGAGCCGATCTTCCGATTTCCGAGCCGCATGGGAACTTCATCGTCGACATCGGCGGGGGCACTACCGAAGCCGCGGTCATTTCTTTGGGCGGCCTGGTGGTGTCCAAATCCATAGATATCGCTGGCGACGAGATGGATGAAGCCGTGATGATGCATTTTAGAAGGAAGTACAACCTTTTGATCGGGGAGACAACGGCCGAGGACGTCAAGATACAGATCGGCTCGGTTTTTCCGCTTAAAGAGGAGAAAACGATGGAAGTCAAAGGCCGGGACCAAGCCACCGGCCTTCCGAAGACGGTATTGATCACCTCCGAGGAGATCAGGCAGGCTCTTATGGAGCCTGTCCAGCTCATCCTGGACGTGATTAAGAATACGTTGGAAGAGACTCCAGCGGAATTGGCTGCGGATTTGGTGGATCGTGGCATAGTGTTGGCCGGAGGAGGGTCGCTGCTGAGGGGTCTTCCCGACCTTATCAGACAGGAGACCGAGCTTCCGGTGCACAGGGCCGCCGATCCCTTGAGTTGCGTCGCGATGGGCACTGGCAAATTCCTGGAGGAGCTGGACCATATCATGGACCGGCGCCCGGATTTCGTCACATCCTATCGCTACCGATCATAGAGCCGGTAATTCCCTCCGCAGCGAGACGGACTGGACAAGGGCGGTATGCACCGCGAAGTAAAGATTTCTAATTATATTTTAGCCGCGTTTTCGACGATATCCTTGACGCTCTTGTCTTTGCCCTTATCCGGACCGGTCCAGAGCTTCAAGGCGTGCGTCAGCTATCTGCTCCATCCCATAGCCTTCCATGGCGATAGAGGGGTGGAAAAGCTTGGCAATGTCCCGGCGAGGATGAGAAGCCTCATTCTGGCCGACGTGGATAATGAGAGGCTCAAGGAAGAGCTTCGCCAGGACGCGTGGATCAAGGCTGAGATCGAGTCCTTGAGGATCGAGAATGAGCGGCTGAGGTCGGCCCTCGCGATCAAGGCGCTGGTTTCCGGCACGCCTATCTGGGCGCGCGTGATGGAGCGCGATGCCTTGCACTGGCATCGCCACCTCATCGTCAATGCCGGAGCCGACCGCGGAATCTCGGCGAACGCCCCGGTGTTGGCTCATGACGGCGGAAGATTCGTGGCGATCGGCCGGGTGACCGAGGTTCGAGAAAGGCTGTCGATAGTGCTTCTTCTTACCGACGAGCTTTCATCGGTAGCCGCCTATGTGACCTCTCCCAGCACCGAGGTGGCCAGGAGCGTCGAGGGCCTTCTCCAAGGCCAGGGC
>JACQPG010000068.1 GCA_016207665.1 Elusimicrobiota bacterium
GACCATTCGTTTGATTTGACCCTCTCTGTATTCGGCGCCATGTTTGCTCCCAAGCCCTTCGATGTAGCCAAGGAGATGGTCCGTGTCACAAAGCCGGGTGGTCGTATCGTGATGTGCAACTGGATCCCAAACGATACAGCTTCATTCGTGTCGCAGCTGTTGAAGATAAGCGCATCGTTTATGCCGCCTCCTCCTGAAGGCTTCGTTAGTCCAATGACGTGGGGTGTGGATACTCACATCATCGAGCGTTTTGGCCAGGCCGGCGTGCCCAAGGAGAAAATCTCCATGGTCAAGGACACCTACTCCTTTATATCGCCTGACAAAAGCCCGGCAGATGTCATCGAATCCTTTAGACGTTTCTATGACCCAACAATGAACGCTTTCGAGGCGGCTCAAAAGAGCGGAAAAGTGGAAGAGCGCCACAGCCAACTTTTGGAACTGGCGAAAGCGCACAACAAGAGCACTGACGGCGGCACTTCAATACCTGCTACCTTCTTGCGAGTGACTGTTAATCTTTGAGTTCATGACTGGCCTCTGTTTTGAATTAAAAGAACCTGCAGACCCCCTCCCGGCGGCAGGGGGTGTGCGACTAGTGGTTTGAGGACGACCACTCCACCACAACAATCCTTATATAGAAGTTCAGCATATATAGGACGCGAAGCGTGCGAACTCAGGTCACTGAACACGCTCAAGCATTGTCGTGCGGATCACAAGGCGGTCGAGTCTGTCGGGTAGACGTCCGACATGCAATTCGGGTTTCGACAGCAGCCTATTTTGTGATCGCCTGCCTAAAGAGAACCGATTGAAGTAGCGTGAATGGAGCCCCTCACATGACGAAGATTGTCTTGCAATCGCCCTGGCTCAAAGTGACTAACGAGAGCTACATACTACCCAATGGCAGGCGCGTGAAAGATTTTTACATCGTGGAAAAGCCGCGGTACGTCGCTGTTGTGCCGTTCGTATCAGCATCGGAGGTACTCCTCGTCAGGCAGTATCGGCATGGCGTCCGACGGCGGATCCTCAATATTCCGATGGGGTTTGTGCGACCTGGCGAACACCCGAGAGAAGCCGCACATAGAGAATTGATTGAGGAAATTCGCATGCGACCCACATCTCTACGATCCATCGGGGTGTTCTATCCGGCCCCAAGTTTTGTGCGACTTCGCTGTCATCTTTTTATCGCGGCAGGTCTCTTCCCTGACAGTACGATCGCCAGTGACGCCGACGAGGATATCGCGGTCGAGCGTTGGACGATTGACAAGGCTGTCCGCGCCGTGCTCCATGGGAAGATCCCGGATCTCACGACCGCCGTCGGAATTCTGGTTGCACTCCGCCGTCCCATGGTTTCCGTGGACACCTCTCTGGTGGAAGAAGGGACCGAGGCAGGTTAAAGGTCAGATGTAGCCTCCTTGCGAGGGAGGAGGCAGCGTGATTATCATCAACCCACTGTCCATAGAATTGGTGGCGGTACAGCACATCCACTCAAAAAAATCCCCGCTGACTAATTGGCGGGGAGTGGAAAGATGTGCCGGATCGTCGCGAGCGTCCTCGGGCAGAACGCGAGATCATCCCGAGACAGAGCCGTCATCCACCCGTGGAACGCAACGAGATCGCGAGGCTGATCAATGTCCCATAACGGCTCGAGAGCTCCTGCAGACCCCCTCCCGGCGAGAGGGGGTGTGCGACCGAGAGGAACCCCTCACCGAGCGCCGCCGCCTGGATGACGACCCCGGCACCCAAGCTGGGGGACATGCTCCATCCTTGGGCGGGGGGTCTAAAGGCTGGCGCGTCCGGCCGACCGGGCTTTCGGATAAGGCCGGTAGCAACATGCAAGCGCTAGCAACGGAAGCTTTATTAGGCTATTCGCCAATTGCTTCACAGAAGGTTGCAACGCCATGCCCACTCCCGCAAGGCGTCAAAGCCGAACCCAGGTTCGCGGTACAGAGATCGACCTGGATAGCTTGGATCCTCTTCCCCACGAAGCCGTAAGTCACCTATATATTCAGAAGAATCCCTATCTAAACCGCAACGATAGAACATACCGCCTCTGTCGATACCCTAGCCCTCCGGATCCGCAACGCGAGTATCGCGGCCACCGCATGCGCATCACGTATCAACTTTGACGTCCCCCGCAGCTCCCCCTAATTCACAAATTGCCGGCGGGACCATCTTACCAGTGAGGCCCATGCCTAAAGCCAGAAGCCCCCCAACCTCGTCCATGACCCGATGTTCTCAAATCTCCTGATACGATTACATGCGTAGGCAGGTGCCAATTAAATCTATTAAGAATGCCAAGCGCACCACCACCTCTACGTTGCTGCTCACGCCATTCCGAGTTTCTCCTAGAAATCAGACTTCTCCCACAATCGAATGAAGATGAATCGAAGAATCCTCGTCCAGCAAGTACGCTTCTGCCAGAAAGAATGCACTGAAACCATCGGGTTCGCAACCCTTCGCTATAATGGTCCACCGAGCTCAGCCCAAACAGGCCATCCATGAAGCTGGCCCTCGCGACTTGCAGACCCCCTCCCGGCGGCAGGGGGTGGGCGAACATAGGGATCACCTCCTGGAGGGTTGGCGGTAGGGGACAATGCTTGGCCCTGTGGCGTGCCGCACGGGTCACTCGTACACTCGGCCTCGCTTGTCAATGATCGCCACGAGGATTGCTCCGTCCGGATGGCCGACGTGATAGAGGATGCGGTAGTCTCCGACGCGGATCCGAAACATGGCTGGGTCATAGCCCTTGACCTTCGTCGCACCGCGGGGGAAGGGATCCTCCAGCAGGCCGTTCATGGTGTGTTTGATTCTTCTCTGCGCATCGGACGGCAGAGACTCGACGTACTTCAGCGCCCTTCGGTGGATCTCAAGATGCGGCATCCCATCACTCGGGAAAGCGATCGACTCGCACGAAATCAGAACGGTCTCCGCGCCTCACCTTGGCGAACATCTCGTCGAGAAACCGCACCTCGTCGGCAGTCAGGAGGGAGTCCTCTACTTTGGTCCTGAGTTGCGCAAGCTCGGAGTGGATTGTTCGCACCTCACGCTGGAGGGAACGGATCTGCACAGCGTTGCTTGCCGGGCTGGTACTCATATCTCACTCTTGGCTGGACTGCTTTATATGCTTTCGGCAGGCAGTTTCGTCCTGGGAATCGGCACGTACCCCCGCTCGCTCAAACTCGCGTCGTCGAGGTTGATCGCGTAGCCGAAGCCGTCCCTGGCGGCGTAGAGGCAGATCACCTTGGAGTCCCGCAGCTGCCCGTAGCCCAGCCTGACATGCTCCCGGCGCTCGTCCAGGTAGCGGGCGAGGCCCTCCACGTGCCGGCGGGCAACGCCCTTCCTCCTGGCCACGATGAGCTCGTCCCCCTGGGTCAGGACGCGGTGGCCCTTAACATGTAGACCCGCCACCCGGCGGCAGGGGGGTGTGCGACGCCGAGTGCCGCATCCTACCAGGTTCTTGAGTCTTCCCACGCCCGCGGCAGCCGTTCCCTGCGTTCCCCCTCCAGAAGGCGAAGGTTTCACCCTGTCCGCCGCTGCTCTGTGGCCGACTCCTTGGCTGCGAAGAGCCCCTCGATATCTTTGAGGTCCATGACGACGAACCCCTCCCCGCGGAGGCGGTCAGCGCCGGCGACGCTCCGGGCCACGAGCCCGTACCGCTCCCGCTGCCGGGGCCACTCCACCAAGGAGGCTGCCTCCCGGAGGCGGGCGAGGACCCTGCGGGCCTCGGCCTCCGCCAGGTCGGACCACTTGCACTCCACGAAGAGCGCCTCCCGTTTGGCCTCGTCCAGCCCGACGAGGTCGATCTCCACCTCTTCGCGCCGGCCCTCCCGCCGCCGGTGGCCCCACCAGTTCCCCAGCCTCGCCGGGGAGAGGGACGCCAGGCCCAGGGCCTCCGCGGCCACGCGCTCGAACTGCCGGCCCAGGAACGCGTCCAGGCCGCGGCGGATGGCCTCCTCGGCCGGGCCTGTGTCGCCAAGCTCCAGCGCGCTGCGGTGCGGCAGCACGAAGGCGAACCAGAACGCGAAGAACGGGTCCGCAAGGAGGTAGAGGCTGCGCTTCCCCCGGCCCACCAAGTCCACGGGCTGCCGCCGCTCGACGTAACCGAGCCTCTGGAGCACGCCCAGGTACTTCGGGAGGTCCTTGGCCTCCACGCCAGCGGCGTGGGCGATGTCTACCACCTTGGCCGACCCCGGGGCCAGGGCGTCCAGGACCCGCAGGTAGGTGGAGGGGTCCCGCAGTTCCTCCTTCAGGAGGATCTCCACTTCCCCGTGGAGGGGCTCGCCCTTCGCGAGCACGTGCCGGCGCGCATTCTCCATCAGGGGCAGGCCGTCGTCCAGCAGCGCGAGGTGCGCGGGAATGCCCCCGAAGACCATGGCGGTCCGCAGGCGCTCCGCGAAGGGCAGCTTCGGGAAGAACTGGACCGCGTGCCGGTAGGGCAGCGGCTGGACCCGCCAGTCGCCGGTCCGGCGCCCGTAGAGCGGGGACTTCGCGCTCAGGACCCCGCGTTCCATCATCTCCATCGAGGAGCCGCACAGGACGAGCATGACCTCGCTCCCGCGGAGCACCTCGTCCACGATCCGCTGGAAGACCGAGGGGAGGGCCGGGTCCTTCTCCACCAGGTAGGTGAACTCGTCCAGCGCCACGGCCAGTCGCTGGCCGGCGGCCCTGCGGACCAGGTAGCGGAAGATGTCCTCGAACCCCTCCGCCGCGGGCGGGACGTCCTGGAAGAACGCCGCCGCGGCCCGTGCCAGGAGCGCCACGTTCGCGGCGGTCCCGCGCTTGTCCGCGAGGTGGTACAGCAGGGGCTTGCCTTCCCCGAAGGCGCGGATCAGCTCGGTCTTGCCCACCCGCCGCCGGCCGTAGAGCACGACCATCTGGGGCCCGGATTCGCGGTACTTCCGCTCCAGGAAGGCCAGCTCCTCGTCCCGGTCAATAAACTTTCGGATCATGATGATAATCTTCTGCATCCGGTCTTTATAAGCATTGCGCCTGCAGCCTGCTCAGCGGCCCCCTCACGAGACAGCGTGGCTCACCGCTCCCGCAGCTCCGCCAGGTCCCGCCACGCCTGCAGCAGCCGGTCCCGCCGGTCCCGCCGGTCCCGCCGCTCCTTCTTTCGCGCCGGTCAGGGCCTGCAGACCCCCTCCCGGCGAAAGGGGGCGTGCGACTTCCAATAGTCTACCCTTCAATATCCTTGGCAAGCGCCCGCAAGACATGACGGTGCCGTGCCCTCCTGCGATACCGCGACAGGATCAATTCAGGCACGACATCGGACGCCAGAAGAGTTACATACATGCCGAAGAGGGCCAACCAATAGCCCACGCGTTCATCGATCTGCGCACCGCTAAGCTCGCAGTATCTCGTCTCTGCTTCACAGAGCAGTGCTCGATATCTCCGTGGTTGCAAGTCCTTGATCACCTCCCGCCAAACACGGCGGCCTTCTGGCTGATCCATCCTAAGCTCCCCTCCCTGAGTCGCATCTGCCACCGCGCCCAGGAGCCATTCAGGCGAGCTTGCCATGGCTGTGCGAATTGCCTCATTTCGATACTGTTGGTCTTTCAGGTAATCCGCAAGCTCTTTCTGACTCGTAGGCTCCCTCCGCTGATATCGTGGGACGGAAGCGATAAAAAGCCGTTGCCGTTCCGCCCTTGAGGGTGGCACACCAAGCCAAAGGCGAGCAAGTGAATGACATCGTGTGCAACCCTCCCCTCTTCCATCCTGACAAGGAGACCTGCAGACCCCCTCCCGGCGGCAGGGGGTGTGCGACTTCCCCTTCGCCGCTCCCTTGGTTGTTGAGGGGCGGCTAGCTTCAGCCGCGGCCGCACGAGGAGGCTCCGGGTCCCCTCAGCCATGCTACGATGGTCCCTGCTGCCTTTGCGGTGAAAGAACCGGCTCGGCCTCCGAGCTTGGTCCGTTTCGAGGCTACCTCTGCGTTCACTCTCGTTGCGGCCCGAGATCTCGCTCCCCTCCCCGAAGGAGGCTTGGTCGATGGGCTTCAGACCTGCGCTCACGCGCAGACCTGCCATCCAAGCTACGGGGTCGTGGTTCCTGCCCCGACAGGTCTGTCTCCTGCTGGACATGTCATGCCTTTCCTGGACGCACGGGTTCACCGGACTTCTACGGTGAGAGTCATGGCGGAATGATCACTTAGATCAGAACGTCTTGTGGAGTGGTCGTAGCCACATTCGCGAATCGCAGCCCCCCAAGGGGTAGACAGAAAGAGGTGATCGAAGCGGTATCCGTCGCGTGCGCGGCCGATCCAGCTGTGGTCAACCGGCCCGTTGAGTTTGTGTCGGTAGGCGTCGACCAATCCGGCGTCTAGAAATGCCCTGTAGAACCGGTATTCCCAGTCCGCGAATACTCTGTAACGTGGAATGTGGTCTGGCTCGATGACGTTCAGGTCGCCTCCAATGATCACGCAGCACGCTTGGTCGCGCTCGACCCATGTACGAATCTTGTTTTCCACGGCGCTTTGAAATTGCATTTTCTTGACATTCCGCCCTTCCGCGCCTCCACGGGACGGTACATACAAACCGATGACGAGGAAACTCGTTTCGTTCTTGGTGCAACGTAAGATGGCGACACGATGTGGAAGAATTTGGGTGGCCAGTGGCAGCGTTGTTAGTTCGCCCGATTTGGCTGCGACGAGGGCACTGTACTCGCGCCTCGGTGGGGGTGTATAGGCAACTAGGTAGCCATCACTGTGGAGGCGGTCTGAGAGAAACATGGAGGCCTCCGAGTCGGCAAGTTCCGTGAGTATGACTATGTCCGCATTGTATTGTGCGATGATGCTGTATTGGTTGATCGCGCGGGATAGGCTTGGGTGCTGAACGTTCCAGTTCAGAACACGAAGGGCTGCCGGATCCAGACCGCGCCGATACGTGCCGTCTGCGAGGAAATCAAGGAAGGTCTGACCCATGCTGATGCGTTGTTGTTAGGTTGCTATAAAGGTTTGGTCTTTGGTCCGAACCGGGGGAAGATGAGAACGCGTTCGATTTGAACTTGGAAGGGAGGAATCTCGGTCGGCTGGTCTTCACGAAGACAAGTCGGTAAAGTCGCCGAGGCTTTCGTGAAGGCCAGCGAACATC
>JACQPG010000069.1 GCA_016207665.1 Elusimicrobiota bacterium
CTCAACCGCAACAAGGGCAGCAAGGGGCACAAGTTCGAGTTCTACGACCTCCAGCCGCGCGACTGGATGACGCTGAAGGCCGAGTTCAAGGAGTTCATCCGCAAGCTCATCGCCCTCGACATGAACGTCATCGTCACGGCGAGGCAGAAGACGCAATACGCCGACGGGGCCTTCATGAAGGCCGCGGGCGAGACGTTCGACGGGGAAAAGAGCCTGCCCTATCTTTTCGACACCATCGTGCGGCTCTACAAAGACGAGAAGGGCCGCCACATGGGTGTCTGCCTCAAGGACCGCTCCAACAAGCTCCCCAAGGAGCCCTTCGAGTGCCGCTACCAGCTCTTCGAGGAGCTCTTCGGCAAGGACACCCTGACCCGCAAGGCCAAGCCCACGGCCCTGGCCAGCGAGGAGCAGAAGGCCAAGATCCGGGCGCACATCGAGCGGCTTGCCATGCCAGCCGAGCACGTCTCGAAGCGCTTGGCGGCCTACGGCGCTGAGAGCCTGGATGACCTGACGGCCGAGAGCGCCGACATCATCCTTAGGAAGCTGGAGGCGGCCGCCTCAAAGCCGGCCGAGCCCGCTTGATTCGAAAGGGACTCGCCTCTGTCTGGGAGTGGCTACGATGGGGAACTATCGCCCACACCTCAACCCCGACGACATGACGCCGGAGGAGCGCCTGGACGCCCTGGCCGAGGTATTGGCGGAGGGAGTCCTTTACTTGGCCGAGAACGGGCTCCTGGATGGGAAGTCCCAAGCCATGTCGGACGAAGCGAATCAAAATCCGGGCAAGTTGGCCTTGACTTCCGGGCGAACCGAAGGTACTCCTTCCTTCGACGGAGCGGGAAAGGCTGATGGCGATTGAAAGGGCGACGCCGGGCGAATCGAGAAATGATCGCGAGGCGCGCTCCGTCCAGGTCGCCATCTACACGCGCAAGTCCAACGACGAGAACCTGACCGGCAACGTCACCTCCATAGACAACCAGAAGGCCGCCTGCCGCAGCTACATCAACATCTATGAGGACAAGGGCTGGCAGGAGTACCCCGAGGCCTTCGACGACCCGGCCGAGTCGGGCAAGGACCTCAAGCGCCCTGCCGTGCAGCGGTTGCTGAAGGCCGTGCAGGAGGGGCGCGTCCAGGCGGTCATCGTCTACAAACTAGATCGTCTCACCCGCAGCAGCCGCGACTTCAATCATCTTGTGGAACTTTTTGAGAGGCACGGCGTGGCCTTCGTCTCGGCCACGGAGTCTCTCGACACCAAGAGCCCGCAGGGCCGGCTCATGGTCAACATCATGGTCCAGTTCGCCCAGTACGACCGCGAGTTGGACGTCGAGCGCTCGAAGGATTTTCACCTGGCCCGGGCGCGCAAGGGTCTGTGGTGCGCGGGGCTGCCGCCGCTCGGCTACGACGTCAAGGACAAGCTCCTGGTCGTCAACGAGGATGAGGCGGCGCTGGTGCGCCGGATCTTCAATTCGTACCTGGAGTGCCACTCCGCCCTGGCCGTGGCGCAGGAGCTCAACCGCCTGGGGTTCCGGCGTAAGGCCTACCGAACCCAGGACGGGCGGGCCTGGGGCGGCAAGCGCTTCGACATCAAGAGCGTGATCCGGGTCCTACAGCGCAAGGTCTACATCGGCATCATCACCAACGAGCGGGCCAAGCAGGAGTTCCCGGGCCAGCACCAGCCGCTCGTGTCGCCCGCGGTATTCGAGAAGGCCCAGGAGCTTCTCAAGTCCCACTCGCGCCACGAGGGCCAGCTCAGCTACCGGGCCAACAAGTACGGGTTCAGGCTCAAGGGGCTGGTGCGCTGCGGGGAATGCCAGAGCGCGGTGACGAGCTACATCCGGCCCAAGCCCAAGACGGGGAAAGTCTACCTCTACTATAAGTGCCTGGCTCAGGTGAACGGGATGCCGATCCGCTGCTCCGTGACCTCGATCGGCGCGCCCAAGCTCGAGGAGTTCGTCATCGAAAAGCTCGCCGCGGTGGGCTGGGATCGGCCGCTCCTGGAGCGGGTGGTCGAGAAGGTCAAGGCCCTATCGCGCACTCAGGTCGGGCCCCTGGAGCAGGAGAAGCGGGAACTGGACGGGCGGCTCAACGCGGTCCGCCAGGAGATAGGGAACATGATCGGCCTCGCCCGGTCTCACGGGACGAGCAAGGAAGTTGCGGAGGAGATGAGCCGGCTGGAGACGGCGAAGAAGACCCTGGAGGCCCGGCTCCACGAGCTCACGGTGCAGATCGGCTACCGGAATCGCGCGGTCTACGATGTGGACGTCATCCAGAGGGCGCTACAGAGCTTCGCCCGCTTCATCTACAAGCTGCCCATCGAACATCAGGTCCGGACGATCCGCCTGCTGGTGGACCGGGTGCTGCTCTTCAAGGACAGGGTGCGGGTGGAACTGCACGAGCTTCCCATCCCGGACCTTCAGAGGGCCCTGGACGTGAAGCTCGCGGAGCGCGGAGTAGAGTATTTCGAGAGCCGTCGTTCACCTAAACGACGGGACCAAAAAACCACCAACGGGCGAACAGCGGTAGTAGAATCAGCTAAAAACTGGCGGGGTCGGCAGGACCATTTTACCACCGATTTAATTCATCCTATTGTTCCATCGTCGGGAAAGACGCATTTTATCGCGTCTATTTTGTTCTCCTGGCCCTTTCAATGGGCACGGATTACCAATGGAGAGAAGGTGGTTGACGAGGTTTCAAGCCACCAAACACCGCCCCAACAGGGCGGTGACTTGGCCCTCCCATCCCAAAAGTTCAAATCCCGTCGTCTTAGAGAACGGCGGGACCAGAAATACCACTCAGTCGATCCAGAGGGTAGTGGAAACGCATGAGCGCTTTTGAGCCAAGGATCGCCAGAGACTATTTGACGCCCACGGGGCTTCCCGTGAGGGTTACCGCGACAATGGACGCCGCGATAGTGCTACAAAGTCTTTCCTCCGACAACCGCTTTACGGTTCCGCGGAGCTTTCCATTAGAGCTTTTGAAGGGCGGGCCCGCCTTTGTACTCCGGACGCGTCCGTACGGGAAACGATCCACCCAAAGGTCCCGATACACCTTGCCACTGAAGCCCCTGGCCCCGCTCATAGATGCCATGCTCCTGGCCGGAGGTAAGACCATGCGCGGCATAGTGCGGGAGGTCCGACGCAAGGCCAGCGCGGCCTGCGAGGGCAAGGACCTCAACGCCAACGTGCGGGCTCGGATGTACTGGTTCCGGCGTAAGGGGCGTTCCGCGCATCGGGACGCTCAGGGGCGTCTCCAGGTCCGCTAGATGACGCCCGTCGCCAAGCCGACCGCGATCACGAAAAGCATGATGGCCACCGTCCACTGGACTGCTCGAATCGTCACCTTGTGGAGCAGGCGATTGCCGCCCCACGCGCCGACGAACGCCGAAAGGGTCGCCGCGATTAGAAGCGCGGCGTTGGCTCCAACGTCCGCGGCCGAGAACTTGGACGCGTAAACGCCCAACCGCGTCATATCAACCAGGCAGGCGATCACGACGCCCGAGGCGATGAAGCCTCCTTTGGAGAGGCCGCAACGGATCAGGAAGGCGCTGCGCAGCGCGCCCTGGTTGCCGGACAGGCCTCCGAAGAATCCGCTGAGAACCCCGCCCACCGGTAGGTAGTGTTTGTCGAAGGACAACTTCTCGAACGTCGGGATGATCTCCAGGAGGGCGAAGGCGATCATCAAGAGCCCAATGGCGAGCTTCACGGGCAGGACGTCGAAAGTCCTGTGGAAGGCGGCGTAGCTTGCCAGCGGCGGTAGATGCGACAGCCATACGAGCGCCTGCGCCCCCAGGAAGGCCGCCAAGATGGCGGGAAGGCCGAAGCGGAGAACGACGCCGCGGTTGGCGTGCTTGCCCAGCAGCGCCAGCTTGAACAGGTTGTTGAGGAAGTGGACGACGGCGGTCAGCCCTACGGCCGCTTCCACTGGGAAGAAGATCGCGAATACGGGCATGAGCAACGTGCCCAGGCCGAAGCCTGAGAATAAGGTCAGTCCCGAGGTGAGCAAAGCGGCCGAGCAGATGAGGAAATACTTCATCGCGCCCCGTTGGCCCGGTACATCACGACCTGCGCCTTTTCCAGGGTGATCAAACCCTCCTTGACCATCTCGTCTAGCTTCGGCAGGAGGCGGTTGATCTTCTCTTCGCTATCGACGATCTCGATGACGACGGGCAGGTCCTCCGAGAGCCGCAGAAGCTTCGCGGTATGCAGGTGGCTCTTGCAGCCAAAGCCCATGAATCCCTTGAGCACGGTGGCTCCCGCCAGGCCGTCCTTCCGGGCCAACTGGACGATGGCCTCATAAAGCGGCTGGCCCTGCCACTTGTCGGCCTCGCCGATGAAGATGCGCAGCAGCTTGCCTTCGCTTGGTATTCTCATGCTCGTCTCCTTGTCATAGCGCGCGGGCGGCCATCAATCCCAGCCGGAATAGGAGCAGGCCCAGGATGAGGCTTCCTCCGGCGTTGATCACGGCGCGCGCCCACTCGCCGTCGCGCAGCAGATGATCGGTCTCGAGGATCAACGTCGAGAACGTGGTGAAGGCCCCGCAGAAACCGACCATCAGCAAAACGCGGGCTTCCGGCCCGAGCAGGAATTTATCCTCGGCCAGCGCGTCGAGGATTCCGATGGCCAGGCAGCCGGACAGATTGACGACCAGCGTTCCGTACGGAAAGTTCGTTCCAAGAACCCGATAGACGGCTCCCGCCAGCACATACCGGGCCACGCCTCCCGCCAGAGTCCCGACCAGCAGATTCGTCCACTTGCCCATAAAAGGATAACCCCCACCGAGCATTCGGTAGGAGTTATCATCCCCGGCCAAGCTGGGGCAGTTTAGGCGAACTCCATCGCCTTGTGCCGATTATAGCAAATACGGTACGTCGCTCACGGAAACGGAGCTAGTCTCGTTCGCGCCGAGCGCCGACACCATGAACACGGGGAGGATGCTGTGGACCATCTCGGAGGAGATATCCATGAACAGGCTCACGAAGCCGAGCATCCAGACCCCTCTCGGAATACCGCGGGCTACAATCGTCATGGGCCGGGCGCTTCCGGGCAGCAGCAACTGCCCTCTTCGCGAAGCATCTCAAATCCTTCGCGGGCGATGAGAGCGCATAATATCAGCGCCGCGGCCGAGTCGGCCCACCACAAGGCCGGCGCTACCATGTAGACCATGCTTCCGACGAGAAGGACTACGGAGAGCTTGATGCAGGCCAGCGAACAGGCCGCGTCTCCAAGGACCGTGGGACTTTTCAACGCTCGGCCGGCATCGAGCTTCGCCCGCCAAAGCCAAAACATGAAGGATAGGCTCGCCAGCGATATGATGCAGCCCGGCAGCGTCGTGTCGGGCGGCGAATGACGCCAGAGTTGCAGGCCTGAGCCGAGGGACGTCAACGCAGCCAGCAGCAGGAATAGGTAGCCGATGGCTTTAATGGCCCTTGCTTCCCGGTCTTCGTGGCGACCGCGCAGCCGCCAGAGCACCACAAGTGCGGAACCCACCTCGATGAAGGAGTCGGCGCCGAAACCTGCCAGCGCGACAGATTCTGCTCGGACGCCAAAGATCACCGAGGCCAAACCTTCGATGAGGTTATACGAGACGGTGAAGACCGCGAGACGCTCAACTCGCCGATGCCAGTCCATCAAGGCTCGCAGCGGGCGACCTCAACGGTCACGTGGACGAGGCGGAGGCTCGATGGCAGGAGTTTCCGGTAGTGGCCAGGCTCCTTGGGCGCTGCGGTGACGACGCCGATCTCGGCGGCGTAAATGGCGGGTCCCACGGACCACACGTGCAGGTCCGAAACTCGGCAGCCATCGACGCTCTCGATGCGTTCCCGGATCGTCTTCTTGACCGGCTCGGGCGCTTGCATATCCAGCAGCACCCGGCTCGAAGCGCGCAGCAATTGCCAGGACCATCGAGTCACGAGCGCCGCTCCCAGGACGCCCATGAGCGGGTCCATCCAGGCCAACCCCATATATCGTCCGGCTAGGAGGGCAAGGATCGCGAGGACGGAGGTGAGGGCGTCGGCCAGCACGTGCAGATAGGCTGACCAGAGGTTGTGGTCCGCGGGCCCGTGATCGTGCCCGTGATGTTCGTGATGATCGTCGGCATCATGAGCGTGCTCGTGAGCGTCATCCTTGAGTATGAGCAGGCACGAGCCGTTGACCGCCAAGCCCAGGACCGCGACCAGGATGGCTTGGCCGAATTCGATCCTGACCGGCGACAGAAGACGCATTATGCTTTCCCACACCATGACCAGAGCGAAGCCCGCCAGGAGCGTGGCGCTGGCGAAAGCCGCCAGCGAGTTGATCTTGCCTGTGCCGAAGTTGAACCGGGCGTCGCGGGCATGCCGCCGCGTGAAATAATAGGCGAAGGCCGATATGGTCAGCGTCGAGGCATGCGAGGCCATGTGCAGGCCGTCGGCGAGCAGCGCCATGGAGCCGAAGGCCATGCCGGCCGCGATCTCCACGGTCATCATGACGGCTGTGATGCCGATGACGATCATCGTCCGTCGCTCGCCGGACTTCTTCTTGTCCTGTCCGAAGGCGTGATCGTGAGCCCATCGCTCGATGGTTTTCGTGTGCATTTATCCTTCGCAAAGCCAATTATCCCATATACGAATCGGACTCACGACCTTGAAACGCCTCATTCCCGACATATCCGGCGGATTCTCCGTTCACAGAAACGACGCAGCAAGTTCTTCGCTCGGGGGCCGACGGGCTGACTTTTTATCCAGTTCGCCACCCACCCGCACATCAGCAAGGCCTTTATCCTCCGAGCGTCGTCAGTGAGCGCCTTTTCATCTTGCTGCTTTCCTCGGCAGCGATGCCGCGCCAGAGGATGAGAAAGAGCTTCGGCACCCAATCTCATTCGACTCCATGCTCGCCAGGAGAGAGGAATCAAGCGCCAAGGTTTCCGATCCACATGATCGAGATAAACGTGGATCAAGGCCGCGCCATCCTTGTAGATGTACTGCGTCGAGACCTTCACCGAAAGTCGTGGAGGGCGGGCATCAGCTCTCTTTAGGAAGACGAATTGCCGTATGCCTTTGTGCAGCTCAATGGGGATTTGAGCCACCAGCTCTCGCATCGTCGCTTTAAGCGCCGCCTCGAACGACGCCGAGGTCTGATCCGAAATCAAAGGCGTCATAAGGCGAGTCTCGTGGAGACGGCGACTTTATCGGCGCAGTTCCCTAAACGGCGGCGTCGCCCCGCTTTCCGGTTCGTATGCTCACCACCTCCTCGCAATCTATGATGAAGATCTTGCCGTCCCCGGGGCTGCCCGTGCGCGCGCTCTTCATGATGGCCTCCGCCACCTTCTTCGCGTCGGAATCCTTGACCACGATCTCGAGCTTGGCGCGTTCCTCGTGCCTCAAGAATTCCTCCGGCTCGCCGCCGGCGCGCTGGTATCCGTGGACATGGGACACCGTGCATCCGGGCAAGCCCTTCATGGCGTGCAGGGCCCGCAGGACCTTTTCCAGCATGGCCGGCTGTATGACGGCCTTGATCTCCTTCATGTCACCCTCCTAGATTTCAACGGCTTTCTCCCTCTTGCCTGCCCCGATCCACTTATAAAGGACCGGGAGAACGATCAGCGTCAGCAGGGTCGCCGTGACGAGCCCGCCGATCACGACGGTAGCCAGCGGCCTTTGCACCTCGGCGCCGATCCCCGTGTTCAGGGCCATGGGCACGAATCCCAGGCTCGCCACGAGCGCGGTCATCGCCACCGGCCGCAGACGGGTCAGCGCGCCCTCCCTGGCCGCCTGCTCGGGGCTGCGTCCCTTCTCACGGAGCTGGTTGAAGAAAGTCACGAGCACCATCCCGTTCAAGATCGCGATGCCCATGAGCGCGATGAAGCCCACCGAGGCCGAGACGCTGAGCGGGATGCCGCGCATCGCCAACGAGAAGACCCCGCCGGTCATGGCCAGAGGGATGCAGGTATAGACCAGAACCGCCTCGCGCAGGTTCCCGAAGGCCCTCCAGAGGATGAGCAGGATGGCCAGGAGCACCGCGGGGACGATCAAGGCCAGTCTCGCCCGAGCCCGCTCGAGGTTCTTGAACTGCCCGCCCCAGGTCATGCTGTAGCCCTCGGGCAGCTTGACCTCTCGCTCGACGGCGGCGCGCGCCTCGGCGACATAGCTCGCGATGTCGCGCTCGCCCAGGAACACGGCTACGGCCGCGTAGCGCTGGCTGTAGTGATGGGCGATGGTCGTGACCTCGTCCTTGCTCTCGAAGGTCGCTACCTTGTTGAGCGGGATCGAGCCGCCGTCCATCCCGACCGGCAGAGACTTGATCGTATCGATGTTCTCCCGGTGCTCCTCCTCGACCCGGAGAATAATGGGGAATCGCCACTGCTGCTCGTAGAAGCTTCCTACTTCCTTGCCGCCCATCGCGGCCTCGAGCAAGGTGTTGACCCGGTGGAGGTCCAGGCCGTAGCGAGCGATGGCCGCATAATTCGGTCTGGCGCTCAAGACCGGGCTCTTGCGCAGCGCGGTCAACGCGTCCATCTCCGCCTCCTGGGTGCCTGGGACCTTTTCCAGGACGGAGATCGACTTCTCCAAGAGCTCTATCAAGACGGGCAGATCCTTGCCGTAGATGCGCAGGCTCACGTCGGCGCGGCTGCCTTCCAGAATCTCCATGAAGCGCATCTCTATGGGCTGGTTCTCGTTGATCTCCTGGCCCGGAACATCTTTCTCCAGGGCTTCCTTGAGGGCCTGATAGAGCTCGGCCTTGGTCCGCCGGCGTCCGTTCTCGGCCAGTGGCCACTGGGCAGGGTCCTTCTTGAGGATGACGAAGGTGTCCGAAAGGTGGACGCCCATGGGGTCCGTCGCGGACTCGGGCGTCCCGATCCTGGAGAACACCCGCTCGACCTCCGGGAACTTGGCGATGACTCGGTCGCTCAGCCTCTGCATTTGCAGCGAGGCGTCCACGCCGATGTCCGAAGAGCGCGTGAAGTTGACCACAAGGTCTCCTTCATCGAGAGGCGGCATAAAGTCCGCTCCCATGCGCTGGTAGACCGCCAGGGCGGCGACAAAAAGGAGCACTGCCGGAACCGTAGCGAGGAGCGGACGCTTAAGGCACGCTCCGAGCACGGGTTCGTAGAGCCTGAGCAGGCCGCCGTACACCAGTCCCTCTCTCCTGCCCCCGCCATGTCCAGCCGGCACCTTCAGGAACAGGTAGGCCAGCACGGGCATGAGGAGCACGGCCACGAGCAGGGATGCCCCCAGGGCCATGAGCACGGTGACCGCCATGGGATGGTAGAGCTTGCCCTCGATCCCTTCTAAGGACAGTATAGGGACGTAGACGAGCATGATGATCGCCAAGCCCAGCGAGACCGGCTTGACCACCTCCGCGGCGGCGTCAAGGAACAAGCCCAGCCGTTCCTCGCCCCCAAGCTCGCCCTTATGCTCCTCCAGGCGGCGCAGGGCGTTCTCGATCATCACCACCGCGCCGTCCACTAGGAGACCGAAGTCGATGGCCCCTAGGCTCATGAGGCTCGCCGAGACCCCGAACCACTTCATCCCGATCGCACCGAAGAGCATCGAGATCGGGATGGCGAGCGACACGAAGAGGGCCGCCCGGAGATTGCCCAGGATCAAGAGCAGCACCACGACCACCAGCGCGGCTCCTTCGGCAAGGTTCTTGCCGACGGTCTTTAAGGTCGCGTTGACGAGATAGCTCCGGGTGTAAAGCAGCTCCAGCCGCACGTCGGGCGGCAACGGCGCGTTCTTGAGCGCCTGCTCGGCGTCCAGCGCCACCTGGCGGGAGTTGGCCCCGCTGAGCATGAGCAGCATCCCCAGCACCGTTTCCTCGCCGTCGTAAGTCGCCCCGCCCGTCCTCTGGGCGTAATCCTCCCGTACGTCGGCGACTGCCGATAGCGGAACGGGCTTGCCGCGTACGTCCAGTTTGATGGAGATGCCGAGAATCTCGTCCAAGCTCTGGAGCCGCCCGGACGCCCGAATGATGACCTGCTTGCCCTTGGGCTGGATGTAGCCGCCGCCGAAGTTCTCCCCAAGACCCTCCAGGCGTTCGACGACCTGCTCGATGGTCACCCCTTGCGTTTCCAGTCTTTCCGGGTGCAGCTCGATGTGGATCTCCTTCTTGTAGCCTCCGGTGGAATCCACCTCGGCGACGTTCTTGATTGAACGCTTGAGATAGGGGGCGATGACGAAGTCCTGTATGGTCCGAAGATACAGCAGCCTCTCCGTTTCGGGCTTGGCGGCCAGCGGCGTGCCGGGCTTGGCCAGGACCGCGTACATGAGGACTTCGCCCAAGCCCGTGCTGATGGGAGCGAGCTCAGGGGAGAGCCCCGAGGGCAGTTCGCCCCGGACACCCTGGAGCCTTTCCCCTACCTGTTGGCGCGCCCAGTAGATGTCGGTGCCATCCTCGAAGATCACCACTACCTGGGACAAGCCGTACTTGGAGAGCGACCGCACGTCTTGGACGTGGGCGATGCCGCTCATGTCCGTCTCGATGGGGAAGGAAACGGTCTTCTCGATCTGCTCGGGGTCCAGGGC
>JACQPG010000070.1 GCA_016207665.1 Elusimicrobiota bacterium
GACCACGAAGAGCAGCGTGCCGAACACCGTGGTCGGCAGTCCCAACAGCGTGATCCCGATGATATAGCGGCGCACGCTCTCCTCCATGCCTGCCAAGTACCAGATCGGCAGCACGAAGGAAACGAAGCCCACCAGCGAAATGAATATCCAAAACCAGTTGCGCTCCCAAAACAGGCGGAATTTCAACCAAAACATTCGATAGACTCCTCGTTGCGGCCTATTCCCTCAGGCCGGGCAAAATGAATTGTATCGGGCGGTCCCGATTCGGCACGTACTTCGTCACCTTGAACGGCACGGGTTGCTCGTATTTATAGAACATCCTGATGCCCGGAACATCGAAAGCCCGCGTCTGTACTTCCAAGGTGCAGATATTCCAGACCTGGGTGGGCTCGCACCGGAAACGCGCTCCATGGCCCGTGATGCGGACCAGGTCCAGGAATCCCTCGGTGGTCTGGCCGTAATTGTCGGCCCCGCCGCCGAAACCCAGGTACTGGCTGATGCGCCTCTCGATATCGTCGCGCAGCACGCTCTGATCATGCCCCTCATGATCGACGTTGCGATGCGACTCGAGCTGCCAGCGCCTTGCCCCGTAATACGAGGCGATCTCCATCTTCTGGACCAGGATGAGCAGCGCGTATATTTTAACAAATGCGAAAAGGAAGAACATGAATATGGGGAATAGCAGCACCACCTCGGTCGTCGCCTGCCCGCGGCGGCTTTTCATGGATATAGCCGGACCTGATATTTGGGCGTGGGGTCGGGCCAGACAGAGGCTTGAGTGCCGAAGCCGGCCACCGCGATCCTGGCGCGGACCCGGGGGCCGCGGTCAAGGCGCAACATGGTGTTATCCAAGTCCACGTTCCAGTAGTTGTATTTGGCCTCTCCTTGAGGATTGAGAGTCCAACGAGTCTCCGCCGGCCAGCCGGCCGCCATGCCGTTCAAAATAGAGGGCTCCACGGTGACAAGCTGGAAAAGCCCCCCGTCGCAACCGCGGTCCATGAGCCCTCCCTCAGGGGACCACTTGTCCGGACCTTGCGGCTCGTCCGGCGCCACGATCACATAGGGCTGCTCCCAGCGCGGTTGAAGCTGATTGCCATGAAAATAAAGGTATTGGGCGCAATGGAAATCCACCTGCTCCAGGAACGAGTCGGCGGCCGGACGGAAGCTCGTGACCGCGTCCTCGGCCTCGCGCAAAGCCGTATCCCCCCCCATGTTCAGCCAATACGACTTCTTGAGAAAATTATGCTCGCGAGCCAATCGATTGAGCACGCTGTACTGGGCCGACTCGACCTGGCCCAGCAGTTTATATATCTGGACGTAGAGCTTGTATATCTGATTGGCGTCTTGCCAGTTGATGTTCCAGCATTGGGCCGTTCTCCGGCTGATCAGGGTCACGCAACGGTCCCGATTGCAGGTCCCGTCGGTGCTGGCCACCTCGGGCGGCAGATCGTTCATGCCGGCCCTGTTGCCCTCGGGATCGAAGCGTATCTTCCATTGCCTGTCCGACTCGGCGAACTCCTGGCGTTCGGGGTTGTCCGGGTCGCGCGGGAACACCCCGTCGCGATAGAGCAGATCATCGAGGGCGATCTGCGTCTGGCCCTCGCCGCAGTCGCGCCCGAGATTGTCCAATTGCGTGCCGGCGAAGCCCTCGCGGAATATGCGCATCGGGAAGGCCCCGTTGACATAGGCGGAGCGATTAAGAAAGTCCGAGTAATTCGTCATCTCCACGAACGCGGCCGAGTCGATGGCGAACTGATGGCGGATCTTCTCGCGCGACACCTTGGCGGTCTCGAAGATCAGGAAGATGAACAGGAAGAATGTCGGAAATAAAAAGAGCGCCGGAATGAGTATCTGCCCGCGGCACCTTTCCATCTTACTGGAGGGTGCCGTCCCTTCGGGACGGCGGCGGGCGTACTGGGCCCGATCAGCAATGGCGTGAGGGCCCATGTGCTGCCCGCGGCGGCACTGTACCCGGGTACAGTTCATCTTATCCTTATAACCCTGAGATGATAAAAATTCAAGCCTTTTCCGGTTAAAATTCCGCAAATAAACGAATAATTTCCGGGGATTATTTCAGGAACTGGGCGCTGGCCTGCGGGTCATGACTGGTTTTGCGCGCGGCGAAATCGAATCGGGCCATCACATGGGTCGCAAGGCGGCCCTCAGCGAAGCGATGGACGAGCAGTTGATAGGTCATCGAATACATCTCCCCCCTGACGCTTTCGACCTCCACCCAAAGCGCGCGCGTTCCCCAGGGCTTCATCATCTCGGCCATGCGGGAGGAGAACGTTCGATAATCCGCGTCGCTCATCCGACCGGTCGCGCCCATGTTGAACACCAGCAGGCCCACATCCTCCTCGGCCGGTACGTTCTTGGCGAGGAATCTGGGAGCCAGCTCCGGGTCGCACGGGGCCAATTGGATGAACGCCGCTTCCTTCCTTTGGCGCTCTAGCACGGCCTCCATGGCCCGATCAAGAGCCGCGATCAAGGGTCCTTGATCGGGCATCAGGCAGGCGTTGAGCCAGCGCCGGTGCTCGAGATCCTCCAGCTCCAAGGGACGAGGGTCGAGGCCGATCCTGGCCGCGATGAGATCGGAGAGGAACCCCTTTTGAGGAACCAAGAGATCGGCCGCGAGGTTCAGGCCGGCCCCGGCGTTGACTTCCACCAAATAGAAGGGAAGGTCGCGGCTCTGGAAGAAAAGCGCGGCTGGCAATATCCAAAGGGGAGCGCGCCCTTCGACGAAAACCCTCCGATGCGCGTATTTGAGGTTTTGGAGGAAGCTCTTAGGCGGCTGGGAGAGAAAACGGGAAAAGGCCCCCGAGGGATCCGCCTCGTCGGTGCCTCCGCAGGATGGAAAGAAGGGTACGAGGGGATTATCCTCGTCGCCGAGGGCCTCATAGTGCACGCAGGACAAGAACAGGCCCCAGGCCTCGGTCCAGGCGAAGAAACGCCGACCCTGCCAGGCCTTAAGCGTCGCGATCCACCAAGGAGGGTCCCCCCTCTTGAGCTGCTCGCTCATCAAGCGCACCAGGCTCGAGCTGACCGGAAGCTCGGGCATGGTGAGAGCGCCCCTGTCCAACTGAGCGATGAATTCCTGTTTATCCACGGCCCTGGATTCGGCCGGGAATCATTCCTGCTCTGGAGAGATCAGCCCCAGCTCGATGCCCTTGACCACCGCCTCGGTGCGGTTGCTGACGTCGAGCTTTTGGAATATGGCGTTGAGATGGTTCTTGATGGTCTTGACCGAGCAATCCATCTTGGAGGCGATCTCCTTGTTGGACAGGCCGTTGCCCAGGAATACCAGGGCCTTGATCTCCGTCTTGGTCAGGGCCACCGGCGAGCCCTGCCCGTTGACGGACATCTGGCGCAGCCCTTCCAAGAGCTTGCCCATGACCTGCTGGGGGATCATCACTCCCTCGTTGGCGAAGGCCTTAAGAGCGTTGACCAGCTCGGTGGCGGGAAGCATTTTCGACAGATAGCCGTTGGCGCCGGCCTGGATCGATTCCATGACATGCGCCTCGTCCTCGAAACTGGAGAGGATCAAGACATTGGTGTCCGGGACCTCGCTGCGTATGGCCCGCGTCGCGGCGACCCCGTCGAGATTGGGCAGCTTGATATCCATCAAGATCACGTCGGGACGCAGCTTCTTGGCCATGCGCACCGCCTCTTGGCCGTCGGCCGCCTCGCCGACCACCTCGATGCCCCGCTCATCCTCGAGCAAATCCTTGATGCCCTCGCGGAAAAGGGTCTGGTCGTCTGCGATCAATACCTTCACTTTCTTTCGGGCCGCCATGGCGCCTCCTTAAGTTGGACCTTGCGCAAGATTAACCGGCATTTAAAAAATTGTCAAGTTCTACACGCAAATTAATGCCGGCAATAACGGGGCCGTTCCAGGGTCCTAGGACCTAAGTCCCATAGGCCTAGGACCTGCGCGCTAGCAGCGCTAAAATGCGACCGGGTCTTCATACGGCCGCGATGCCGCGGCCTCTATCATATGCTTATGGGCTGGAGGAGCCATGCGTTTCACGCCGCCCTCTTCGCCTCGCTCGGCGTGAGCTTCGAGGTGTTGTTCACTTCCTTGATGGACTTGCCTTCGGCGCGGGATTGGAGGCTTCGCGGCTATACCTACCTTTGGGTGATGCCGCTTTACGCCTCGGTCTATCCCCTGCTGGGCTGGCTCTATCCCCGTCTGGCACCCTATCCATTCTCGGCAAGAGGAGCGCTTTACACGGGCATCGCCTTTTCCCTGGAATTCCTGGGAGGACTGGCCTTGCGCGCGGCACTGGGGGAGGCTCCCTGGGAAGCTCACTATCGGGGCTCGCCGTGGACTATCGACGATCTCATCCGTCTCGATTATGCGCCGGCTTGTCTGGCCGCCGGATGGGCCTACGAGCGGGTTTATCGGCTCTTGGCCGGCTAAAACAGCTTCAGAAGCGCCATCACTCCCAGATGGTCGGAAGCGCGCAATTCGACATCGCCGGTCCGAATGGCTCGGTCAAGAATGAGGCTGGAGGAAAGGACGGCGGCGCGACCAGCGGGATGAGGACCCAGGAAAACGTAATCGATCTTATCCTTGAGCGAGTCGTCCGGTCCGGGACAGCTATCTCTCGGGTTCTTGTGCTCCGGGAATATGCAGACGCAGCAGGTGGGCCGGTCCCGGCCCTGGGCCGTCTCATCAGCGTCGATGAATCCTTCGCGCTTCAGAAGCCGGATCGAGGACCAATCCGGCTGAGCGTTGAGATCGCCCATCAACACCGCCGGCCGATTCCCCCGGCTGCGCTCCACGAAGCGGATCAGCTCCTGGGCCTGGGCGAGGTTGAGCTCACGGCTTTCCCCTGAAAGATGCGCCACGTAAACCGAAAAAGAATGGTCCGCGGACCGGATCACGGCGCGCGCCGCCGATCGCTTTTCCAGCTCGGAGGCTTGCGCCTGGAATTGATAAAGCTCCGTATCCACGATGGGGAAACGGCTGATAATTCCTAAGCCGTTAAAAAAATAGATCGAATCCATACCTTCCAGGCGGAAATACGCGTGAGAATAGCCCAGACGCCTGGCCAATTGCTCGACCGAATTATCGAAGGCCAGGGTCTCGGATCCTTCCTGCACGGCGAGCACGTCGATGTCGTGGCTCGAGACGGCCGGGACTACCAGGTCCAAGCGCTCTTCGATATGGGAATAGTAAGGGAAATCATGGAAGAGATTGAAAGTGGCCACGCGATATTGCCCCGGCTCGCGGGCAGACGCATAGACGGGTGAAAGCGCCGAAAGGAATGCAAGCAGTACCCGGCACATTAGCGAGTTTATGCTCTTTGGGAGGCAGGGTCAAGAGTGGGCCGGAGCCGGAAACGCGCGCCCAGCTCCATGGCCAGGGACCGCACCCCCTCCACGTCGGCCCCCGGCAGGTCCACGGCGGTCACGGTCACGGCGAGACCGACGGAGACGCATCGCTCTATAAAGGAAAGGGCCGCGGCGAAGCCGTCTTGATAGCGTTGTGCCGGCCGATGCAGGGCGACCCATCGCTTCGGGTCGGCGGTGTTCAAGCTCACGGAAACCGCGTCCAGGGACTCCTTAAGCTCGCCCGAGATATCCCGGCCCCAGATGGCCGAGCCAAGGCCTATGGTATTGAGGCGCCTTTGAACACCGGGCCATCTTTCGCCGGCGCGCTGGCTCAACTCGAGCAGGCAGTCAAGGCGGAATGTGGGCTCGCCTAATCCGCAAAAGACGAGCTCGGAGAATCGGCGACCCGACGCGGCCTCTTCGAGGGCCTTCCAAGCCTCTTCCACCTCGGGCTCTTCATCCAGCAGCAATTCATGGCCCTGGAAACCATAATCGCTTTTCAACTTAATGCAAAAGAGGCAGGCGACGGGACAACGGTTTGTGAGATTGAGGTAAAGAGACCCCTTGAAGGGATAGGCGATGGCCGAGGCTCTCACCGCACTTGGACCTGGTTATCCAGGGACGTCACGGCCTCGGTGCCATGCCAGCGCAGCGAGACCGCCAGATACCAGAAGCAGAAAAGGACGATGGCGATGTAGACGAGCTTCAGCGCCCACGGAACGCGATTGTCCTCTTCCTTGATCCCCTCCGGAAACTCCATCACTCCCCCTTCATCATGTCGAATTTGGCCTTCTCTCCGTCTCTCCACTGTCCAGAGCGGACATGCCACCAAAAGACCAGCGCCGCCGCCACGGCCACGCAGAGGCTGACCGACAGCGTGAGCCAATAGGCGTTGAGCCAACCGACCGTCGCGGCCAGGCATTGCGAGCAGTTCACGGCCTACTCCAAGGCCATCAAGTAATCGGCGAGATCATCGAGTTCCTCGTCGCTCAAGTAAGCGAAGGACGGCATGATCGAGCCGTCGGAAACCTCGCGAGGATCCTTAAGATGCTTGATATGCCATTCCTTCGACGACTGCCTCGAGCCCACATGCGCGAGATCCGGGCCCGTCCTCTCGGTGCCCAACACATGCGGCCGGTCATTGGCGAAATCACGCGGATCGGAGGGCCTGCCCAGATCGGCGTCGGCCGCGACCCCCTCGATGCGGCCGTCGACGACCTTCCAAGGGCGGACCTGCTGCGTGTGACAGTACCAGCAGCCCTCGCGCACATAGATCGCGCGGCCCCGCAGGGCCTTTTCGGAATATCGATAGGTATGCTCCCAGGCCGGAAGATCGTTGGTCTGAACATAGGGAAGGGCCACCGTGAAAAAAACGGCCAGACCGAACAATCCCAAGGCGCCGCCGATGAGCAATCTCGGAGTCATGCCCGCGCCCTCCTTGAGCGCAATAGAGCGGCGAGGAAATCCCATTGCGCCAACACGATCATCAAGCCGCCCGCCAGGCGCAGCCAATAATAGGGCAGCATCATTTCCACGCTCTTGAGGAAAGGAATGCCGGTGATGGCGGCCTGATCGGTGGCAAAATCCACATCCACGGTCTTATAGGACCAGACCGTTCCCTGCACCAAGCCGCCGGCCCAAAGGCTGACCATGAATATGATCAAGCCCAAGGTGGTGAGCCAGAAATGGCGTTTCGCGGCCGCGGCCCCGACCTCGCGGCCGGTCAGGCGAGGCCAAAGATAATAGATGGCGGAGAAACAGATATAGGTGAAGGCTCCCAAAAGGGCCAGATGCGCGTGCCCCACCACCCAGTTGGTGAAATGAAGCACTTTGGAGATCGGACGGATGGCATTGGTCAGGGGTCCTTGGAGGCAGGTCAGGAAATACCACCAGACGCCGAGGATAAGAAACTTCGCCGAGGGCTGCTCGAAGAAGAGCGACCAGCGTCCCTCCAGGGTGCGCCAGAAATTGTAGACCACGGTCCACACGGGAATGAGCAGGGAGATCGAGAAGACGATGGAAACCGTCTCCAGCCAATCCGGCCCCGGGCCGTAAAGCAGATGATGCTGTCCCGTCCAGACATAGACGAAGGCGATGGTCCAAAACCCGATCATGCCCAAGCGATGGGAATGGATGGGCTTGCCGCTGATCTTGGGAAGCAGATAATAGACGATGCCCACGCCCACGGTCGTAAACCATAGGCCGATGACATTGTGCCCGTAAAACCAGTTGACGGCCGCGTGATTGACCCCGGAATAGGGCGTGGCGATGGAGGCCAGGCCGCCGGTGTAGGTGACCGGGAAGAGCATGCCGTTGCCTATGGCGTAGACCAAGGGGGTCCAAAGCAACGAGGCGAACATATACCAGATGGAGATATAAAGCCGATCGACGCTGCGCGCGAGGAAAGTCGCCCAAAGATTCCAATTGACCAGCACGAAGAGACCGGCGACGGCCAGGTCCAGGGGCCAGATGAGCTCCGCGTACTCGACGCCCTGATTGAGCCCCAGAGCCAAGGTCAGGGCTCCCAAAAGGATGGTCGCGTTCCAAAGCCAGCAGGTCAGGTTCCCCAATCTCTGGCTCCAAAGCTCGGTCCCCAAGAGCCGGGGCAGGATATAGAACATGGCCCCCACATAAGCCATGGAAAGCCAGCCGAAAAGCACTCCGTTGGTATGCACGGGCCTCAACCGTCCAAACGACAGCCAGGAAATAGAGCCCAACCACTCCGGAAACAGGAACTTAAGCGCGACCATCGCGCCTATCGAGGTGCTCAAGCAAAGCCAGGCAACCGCGGAAAGGAGGAAGCGCTCGCTGGCGGAATCCTTCTTATCGGAGAGCATTATCACGCGCACTTCATTTGCAACAGAACGACCGGCAACCGGAACGGGCCGCTGCTCCAGAATGGAACGACGCGCCGTTACCGACGCTCCGGCGAGGACAGACCGGGCCCGCGCGCCTGGCTGTTACGTTGCGTTTTGTTGGTGGTCGAGAGTCCATGCAAAATCGACACATAGTCGAGGTCGGAATCAATCACCTGAAGGCCTCCGTCCCGCTCAGGGAGCGCCTGGCCGTGCTTCCAAAGGAAAGCGAGGCGGCCCTTGAGCAAGTCCTGGAGTCCGCCGGGGCGCAGGAGGCGGTTCTCCTATCGACCTGCAGCCGGCTCGAGGCCTATGTGGTAGCCAAAGACCCGGTCCAAGCCGAGGCGGGACTCAAAGCCTGGTTCGCCGGGCGCGCGGCGGCGGAGGTGCTGCCGGCCCTGGAGTCGCGCCGGGGAATCGACGCCATCGCCCATCTCTTCCGGGTGGCCTGCGGGCTGGACTCCTGGATCATCGGCGAATCCGAGATACTCGGTCAGGTCCGCAAGGCCTATGAGTTCTCGCTGGAACGGCGGCATACCGGCTCGATGCTCAATCGGCTGTTCCAACGCGCCGTGGCCGCCGGCAAGAAGGTCCGAACCGAGACCTCCATACAAGCCGGCATCCATTCCATCGGCGGCGCGGCGGCGGTGCTGGCCCGCAAGATATTCCAATCCGAGCAACGCGGCTCCATCATCGTCTTCGGGGCCGGGGAAGTGGCCGAGAGCGTCGTGCGCCATCTGGCGGCCAAGAATTTCGACAAGATCTGGGTGGCCAACCGCACGCTTGAAAGGGCCAAGGCCCTGGCCGCGCCGCTGGGAGCCCAAGCACTGAGCCTCGAGGCGGGCCTGGCGCGTCTTTCGGAAGCCGAGATAGCGATATTCTCGCTCCAAACCTCCGCTCCCTTCCTGTCCGCCTCCGAGGTCTCGCAAAGGATCGCCACCCGCGGCCGGCCCTTATTCCTCATCGATCTAGGAGTCCCGAGGAATGTCGAGGCCTCGTGCATGGACCTGTCGAACGTCTATTTATACGACCTTGATCAATTGAAGGCAGTGGTGGCCGAGAACATGACGCGGAAGGCGGCTGATAAGGAAAAAGCCGAGATCCTGGCCAGGCAACTGACGATGGAATGCGATGAGGAATTGAAGCGATCAGAAGCCCTCAGGCTGGCCAGGCTCGAGGAGGCGGTGCGATGAAAAGGAAGGCTCCCTTGGCGCTGGCTTTGCTGTTCATCGTCGCGGGTCTATGGGCCACGGATCAACGGCCGGAGGCCCAATTCTACTACGATCTCGGTCCCGCCGAGATCGATGTCACGGCCTACCCGGATGCCCAAAAGCAGAATTACGAGACCTTCCGCCGCGCCTGCTCCCAGTGCCATACCACGGCCCGGCCTCTCAACGCGCCCATCAGCGCGGCCTCGGACTGGAAGCGTTATGTCAGGAGAATGCATATCCGGACCAAGAGCAAGCCTCAGGCCACGCTTTCCCCAGCCGATGCCCAACGTATTGTCGACTTCCTCGTTTTCGACTCGAAGCTGAGGAAGATCGAGCGGAAGGCCGAGTTCCAAAAGAACACGGAGCGGCTCGAGCGTCTTTTTGCCCAATTCCAGCAGGACAAGTCGCGGCGCGATATCCAAGAGGACAGGAATAAAGCCCGGCCAGCGGCTCCCTATACGGGGAACAAACAATGACCGGCTTGCCGTGAACGCTAAGGAGGCTCGGATGCTTATAAGAAGAGCGCATCTCGTAGGGATAGCGGCAGCACTGTTGGCGGTTACGACCCAATCTGCGAGGGCCGCCGATGAAAAGACCGTTCCAGCCGCGGCTCAGGAGGCGAAGGCGCCTCCGGCGGCTGGTGAGGCGGCAAAAACGGAATTCGTGGGGTCCGAGACCTGCATGGGCTGCCATGCCGAATACGCGGAGGGCTTCAAGAAGACCGCTCATGGCCGGAAATTCCCTCTGATCAAGAATATCCCGCTGGACAAGGCCTGCGAGACCTGCCACGGGCCCGGCTCCGCGCACGCGGCGGCCGCGGGGGACCGCAACGACCCAGGCTTTGCGACCATCAAACATGCCAGCAAGCTCCCTCCGGCCGATAGCGCGCAACTGTGCCTGAGCTGCCACAAAGATAACGAGGTCAACTATTGGGGCGTCAGCGCACACAAGCAGGCAGGGCTCTCGTGCGTAGAGTGCCACAGCGTGCATCAGGCCAAGGAGCGCAAGAACCTCAAGGTAGGTACGACAGAGACCTGCCTCAAGTGCCACAAGGAGCAAAAAATAGGGCTCAACCTACCTTCGCATCATCCGATACGCGAGGGAAAGATAACCTGCGCAGGCTGCCACAATCCCCACGGGGGCGCTAGCGGCAATCTTCGCGCCGCCACGGCCGAGGAGCTCTGCTTCAAATGCCATGCCGAGAAGGCGGGGCCCTTCACCTACGAGCATCCTCCGGTGGTCGAAGATTGCTCGATCTGCCACACCCCGCATGGCTCGCTGACCGACAAGCTGCTCAAGCAACGCATGCCATCCCTATGCCTGAACTGCCACAAATGGCCCCATACGGAAACCGCCAACGGCCAGCCGGCGTTTTACCGAACGAACAAATTCTACGAGAGAGGGCATTGCACGAACTGCCATCGCGAGATCCACGGCTCGGACCGCAAGAAGAGCTTCATACCGTAATCAGAAAAACCAAGGGGAACTATGACAAAAATTCAAGAAGCTTGGAGACGAACGGTGACGATGTTCGCGCTGGCCTTGGTCTTCGCAACTGCAGGCTTGCCCTCGTACGCCATGGAAGCCAGCGGAGGAGCCCGCGCGCGCCTGGTCGACATCGAGACACGCGGAGAGTCTCAGCAGATGGTCCGCGAATACGATGGGCGCCAGGGCGATGTCCTGGAGCTCGATGGATGGGTGAGCGGGTCCTATGGCGGCAGGGCCTCGCTTGACCTGGGCCTATTCCGGCTCAATAGCGCCGATGAAAGCGGCTTCCTCGAGCTCAGGGGCAGCGATTGGCTCGGCGTCGATTCAAGCTTCGGCATCATGACGCACCGTCAACCCTACGTCTACAGCGGCATGATCGAGAACAACCTCTGGAAACGCAATTTCTTGATCACTCCGCGCAACTACGCGGGGGAACCTCTGCTCTTCAAGCGCTATGAAAGCGTCGCTAGAATGAGGCTCAACCTTCCAGACCAGCCCAACTACCGCCTCTTCTTCGGCTATTGGCAGGAGCAAGAACGAGGCGCCACGTCTCTAGCATACCGCAACAACAGCGCATTCCTCACCCGCCAAAACCTCGACCGTTTCACGCGGGATTATTCGGTAGGCGTAGCGGCCGACATGGCCGATGGCGGGGCAGCCTATGAGTTCACGCGGCGCAAGACCGCCGACTACGCGGCCGCACCGATCGACCCAAGCTACACCGGCAGCAAGAACGAACATCCCAACTGGGAGCTGACTTGGAATCCCAACCTATACGTCGACAAGCATGATCTGACATTCCGTTACCCGTTCGCCCATAGCTTGCAGGTCGCGGGTGGCGCGACGGGCCTGCGCCGCTCCAGCAACATCAACGGCTACCGAGCCGAGACCGTGGCAGGCAATGTGGGCCTCTCTTACCAGCCAGTCCGGGATATGTCGATGAGCGCGCGGCTCTATCAGCGCATGACGGTCAATCGCGAGAACACGGGATTCGCGGCCTGGCAAAGCGCCGAGTTGCCCTTGATCGACTTCAACCAGTACAAGGGTGACTTCCGGATCCGCTATGGCCTTCGCCGCGCGACCCTATCGGCAGCGTATAAGTCCGAGTACACGCGGCGCCGCCACACGGACATGGCAGTCGAGCGTTTCACGAGATCGGCCACCTATCAGGATGGAGTCTTCCATCCGGCGGAGTTCGCCACCAACGACGTCCAACGAGAAGACATCAAGCACCGAGTCGAACTCGAGGCCGATATCGAACTGCCCTATCACGCGGACCTAGGGCTCGCCTACAAACTCCTCAAGGCTAACCGTTCGGTCTTCGAGAATTCGCCGACCATAGGGCATACGGGCAGCGCCAAGGTCGAAGTCCCGTTGCGTGAGGCCGTCATTCACGCGGGGTACGAAGGCCTCTACGAGAAGGCGCAGGATTCGGCTTACTCGAACTTCCGCCAAAGGCTTGATCGCCTGACGGCGGGAGCGGACCTCTCTCTGCTCCAAGGTCGCGCCTCGGCCGGGACCTTTTACGCCTACGAGCGGGGACGCCGCTACATCGACGCCTGGTTCGGCTCGACCAACGTCACCTATCTCGGTACGACGGTCACCAACCTAATCCACGAGCCAAACTCACTCTATGAATACCGCAACCATGTGCTCAATGCTCACGCCATGGGCCAATTGCCGCTCAAGCTCACGGCCGATGCGGACCTCACGTACACCCGGTCGCGAGCGGATTGGATGGTGACGCAGATCGACGAGTTCTTTACCGGTTCGGAGGCGGGTAAGTTCCTCACGAACTTCAATCCGACGCGCATCGACATCGTACGCTGGGGTCTGGGTCTGGCCTACGAGATACGCAGCGACATCTCCGCGAGAGTCTCCTATTACCAGGACGCCTGGTTCGACCGCTTCGACGACACCTTGAGCGGGCGCGCCAGTTTCACGCAGTTGGCAATCAACGCGAGATTCTAATTTAGGAGGGGATCAATGAAATCAAAGTTGTTGGGGCTAATAGTGGCGGTAGCGGTGATCGGCGCCATTCGAGCGGTGGCCGCCGATGCGGACAAGCCGGGGCAGAAGACCTACGGCGCGAAATGCGCCTCCTGCCACGGCAAAGACGGCAAGGGCAATGCGGCCATGGCCAAGATGTTCAAGGTCACTCCCGCCGCGCTAGACCTCGTCGATAAGGACACCCAGGGCAAGAAGGACGAAGAGCTCTTCAAGCTCACAAGTGAAGGCAAGGGGAAAATGCCGGCCTTCAAGAGCAAGCTGAGCGAGGCGGAAATCAAGGACGTTTTGAGCTATATCCGCACGCTCGCACCGGCCGACTCAGAAAAGCCTAAAGAATAGGTTAGGCGAGGCCTTATGCTCGCCGGCGCGTTGGCTCTAGCCGCATGCCTCGCCGCGCCGGCGAGCGTTGTTTTGGCGGCGGCCGAGGAGAATCAATCCTGCCTCGGCTGCCATTCCGAGACCCATCCCGAGGCGTTGACGCGCCTGGCTGGCTCGGTGCACTCGACCCTGGCCTGCGCGGCCTGCCACGCCAAGGCGAGCGAGTTGCCTCACGACGGCGCCCGGCAGGTGCGCTGTTCGGCCTGCCACCAGAGAGAAGCTGACTCGCTGCGCCGCTCTCCCCATGGCCAGCGCCTGTTGAGCCAGGCGGGCGATGAGTCGAAGTCCTGCGCACTCTGCCATGGCCTTGCTCACGATCTCCAGGCCGCCTCTTCCCTGCAATCGCCGGCGGCGCGCGCTCGACAGCCCTCCACCTGCGGCCATTGCCACGGTCCCGAGGGAAACGGCTCGGCCGGACCGGGAAAACAGCCCCCGGCCTCGACATTCTGGACTACCGTGCATGGACAACTTCTGGCCTCGGGTCAGGAGGCCGCCTCCTGCGCCGATTGCCACGGCAGCCACGACATCCGAAGCTCGGGAGATAAGGCCTCTCGCTTGTCGCGCGAGAAAACGGCCAATACCTGCGGCCGATGCCATGCCGGAGCGACGAAGGAGTTCCGGAACAGCGTTCATGGGGTCGCGTCATCCAAGGGCCGGCGCGAGGCTCCGACCTGCACCGACTGTCACGGCGAGCATGATATCGAGAGAGCCTCCGCTCCCGGAGCCCGGGTTTCTAAGGCGACGGTAGCCAAGACCTGCGGCGGCTGCCATGGCTCAGAGCGCTTGGCCGCCAAGTTCGGCATCCCGGCCGACCGTGTCTCCACCTTCGCCACTTCCTTCCATGGCCTGGCCGCCCAGGGCGGAGACCTGCGGGCCGCCAATTGCGCCTCCTGCCACGGCTGGCATGACGTGCTGCCCTCTTCCGATCCGCGCTCGCGCATACACCCGTCCCGGCTGAGCTCGACCTGCGGGGGCTGCCATCCCGGGGCGGATCGGAGCCTGAGCGAATCCAAGATACACGCCGGCTTGTCCTTGCAAGGCCGAGGCAGCAGGCCGGCGCGCTTCTTCAACCTCCTTTACCTGTTCATCGTTCCCATCACTCTCGTCGGCATGGCGACGCACAATCTGCTCGATCTCTTGCGCAAGATGCTCGGGGCTCGGCCCGGCCATCCCCCATCGGCGATTCGGCTCAGCCTTCGCGAACGGCTCGAGCATGCCGCCTTGCTTATCACCTTCGGACTGCTCGCCTACTCCGGCTTTGCCCTCGAGTATCCGGAGTCGTGGTGGACCTCTCCCCTACGCCTGATCGCCGGCGAGGCCGGGCGCCGCCTGCTCCACCGGGCCGCGGCCCTGGCCTTCTGCGCTCTGGCCGTCGAGCATGTCGTCTACCTGCTACGCCATCGCCGGGGCCGCCGCGCCCTGCTCCTGCTGAGTCCGAGGCTCGAGGACGCCAAGACGGCCTGGGCGATGCTCCGTTTCAATCTGGGCGCCGGAAAGGCCCGCCCGCGCCTGCGCCGATTCTCCTACATCGAGAAGGCGGAGTATTGGGCGCTTGTCTGGGGCTCGGGAGTCATGATCTTGACCGGCGCGCTGCTGCTGCGCAACCCGGCCCGCATGCCCCTTTGGCTGCAGGAGACGGCGCGCGTGGTGCACTCTTGGGAGGCCCTGTTGGCCTGCGCCGCGATCATCGTGTGGCATGGATATTGGGTGGTCTTCGACCCCGAGATCTACCCCATGAACTGGTCTTGGTTGAGCGGGCGCCCGGCTCGATCCGGGAGGAAGGAACATGAATAGGCGTCGCAAGCTTCTCCTGCTGCTGGGCGGCCTGGGCCTGCTGCTGGCCTTGGGAGGCACCGGGGGCCTGGTGAAATACTCCGAGAGCCCGAAGTTCTGCAGCTCCTGTCATATCATGCTTCCTTACTACGACGCCTGGAAGACCTCCAAGCACAAGGACGTGGCCTGCGTGGAATGCCATTATCCGCCGGGCATGAATAAGCACGTCCTTTGGAAAAAATTCCAGAACCTCTCGCAGGTGGCCAAGTACGTGACCCGGACCTATTCCTCCAAGCCTTTCGCGGAGATCGAGGACAACTCCTGCCTGCGCTCGGGCTGCCATTCCCAGCAACTGCTCCAGGGCTTGGTGCAGTCGAAAACCACGAAGATGCCCGTACGCTTCGACCACCAGCCTCATCTCAGCGACCTGCGCCGCGGCCGGCAGCTGCGCTGCGCGTCCTGCCATTCCCAGATCGTGGTCGGACGGCATGTGGAGGTGACCTATGACACCTGCTTTCTCTGCCATTTCAAGGGCCGGGGCAACGCCAAGGAGCTCAAGCCCCTGGGCGGCTGCCTCTCCTGCCACGAATTGCCGACCAAGGACTTCCGTCTCGGCGACATGAACTATAATCACCGGGATTTCGTCTCCAAGCAAAAACTTTCCTGCCTCGAATGCCACGCCGGCGTGGTCCAAGGCGAGGGCAAGGCGAGCGAGGACCGCTGCCTGACCTGCCACAACCAGCCGGACCGCCTGGCCAAGTTCAACGACACTCCGTTCCTGCACGAAAGGCATGTCTCGGGCAAGAACGTGGCCTGCTTCCACTGCCATCAAGAGATCCGCCACGGCGCCTCGGCCATGAATGTCGCCCTGGACCAGAGCCCGGACAAGCGCAGGCATGAACCCTTGTTCGATTGCAAGCAATGCCATGAGGACAAGCATCTGGGCCAGCGCGAGTTTTACACCGGCCGGGCCAAGGAGCTCGGCCTGGCCGAGATGCCCAGCCCCATGTTCGAGGCCAACGTCCAGTGCACGGCCTGCCACTACAAGGATCACGTCAACGGCTCGGCCTTCCAGGGCCATGATTTCAAGGCCTCGGAGCAGGCCTGCGTGAAATGCCATGGGGAGAAGTTCAAGGGCATCTGGGAAGAGACCCGCAGCGAGCTCCAGCAGGCCGTCGCTCAATTGGGCGAGAAGCTCGACGGCGCCCAGGCGGCCGGAGGCGACTCGAAACGGCTGTCGCGCGCGCGCCAGCTCTGGCAGCTCGTACGCTACGGACGCGGCGAACACAACATCTATCTAGCTTCCCAGGCCTTGCGCCAGGCCGACACCCTGGTTTCGGAGGCGGTGTCCTCATCGAGCGCGACCTTGGCCGACCTTTCCGAGCTGCCCTTGTTGTCAGGAAAATATTGCGCCACGCTCTGCCACGAGCGCGTAGGCGTGAAGGTGCCTCCCCAAACAGTCAGGGCATTCGGCAAGACCATGCCTCACGGCCAGCACGCGGACATGATGGGCTGCGTCAAGTGCCACGAGATCGGAAGGCATAAGAAAGTCCCGTTGCGCAAGGACGTGCGCCAGACCTGCGCCGGCTGCCACGGAGAGTAGCGTCCCGCGTTTTTGGCCGTAGCGTTGCAACACATTTTCGCGACCCCGTTCGAGAAGGGAAGGCCCATGAAAATACGAATCGATCTCTGCGCCATCGCCGGATTCTGGCTTTGCCTGAGCTTTGCGACCGGGAGCATGGCGCGAGCCGCTGATTCCTCCTGCATAGGCTGTCATAAGACCGTCGAGCATCAAGTCACGGCCCATAGCTTCATGGACTGGCAGAATTCCGCTCACGGAAAGGCCGAGATAGGCTGCCATTACTGCCATGGAGGCAATCCTGCCCTCCCGGGAAAAGCCGAGGCGCATCAAGGACTGCGTCCCTCCTCCGATCCCAGGAGCCCGGTCTATTTCACGCAGGTTCCTCGCACCTGCGGCAGCTGCCACGACGCGGAATTCAAGGCCTTTCGGGCCAGCTCCCATTCCAAGGAACTGCGCCGGGCCGGCCGCGGGCCGAACTGCGTCACTTGCCACGGGTCCATGGCCAATCATGTGATGGCTGCGAGGGAGCTCGAGGCCACGTGCACGCTTTGCCATCGCCGCCCCACCCAGGCCTATGCCGCCCGCTTGGCGGTGGAGGAGGCGCGGGCCGCCGTGAACCAGCTGGACCTGGCCCTGGCGCGGCTGCGCGACAAGGGCCGCCCCGGTCTCGAGCCTTCGCAGAAGCGCTACGGGGAAGCCCTCTCGATTTACAGGCAATCGCAGGTGCAATGGCATAGCTTCGAGACCGACAAGGTGCTGGCTCTGGCGCGCCAGGCCAGCCGACTGGCCTCCTCGGGCCTGGCCGAGCTCAAGAGCTTGGAAGGGGTGAGCCCATGAATGACGCACATGACGACGGCCTGATCAGGAAGGCGATCGGTGTGCTCGGCGCATTGATCATGGCGGTGTTGGGAAGCGCGGGGCTGGGCTTTCTGCTTTCCCCCCTCGTGCAGAAGCGCGACGAGGGCTGGGTGGACGTCGGCCCGGCCGATGCCTTCAAGCCTGGAACCCCGGTTCAAATCCAATTCGTCGAGCGCACCCGGGACTCCTGGTCGGTCACGGAAAAACGCTCCTCCGCGTGGGTGCTGGCCCTAGATAACGGACAGATCACCGTGTTCGATCCGCGCTGCCCGCATCTGGGCTGTCCTTTCCGATGGAATATCCTGGACAAGCGCTTCCAATGCCCTTGCCACACCGCCGCCTTCGCCGCCGATGGAGCGGTGATCAGCGGCCCCAGCCCGAGGGCGCTCGACCGGTTCGAGAGCAAGATCGAGGATAACCGCCTGCTCATACTTCCCAGGCCGACGCAAGGACATTCATGAGAGAGTGGCTCAAGTCCCGGACGGGGTTCGAGGCCATCTGGAAAGCTCTCTTCGAGCGCGCCATCCCAGAGGCCAAGGGCCCCGTCGCGTGGCTCTACGTGCTGGGCAGCGCCTCGCTTTTCGTGTTCATCGTGCAGTTCACCACGGGCTGTCTGCTGGCCATGAGCTATGCCCCGACCCCCGATCATGCCTACGACTCCGTAAGGTTCATCAGCGACCAGGTCCTGGCCGGCCGCCTGGTCCGGGGTCTCCATCATTGGGGCGCGACCTTCATGGTGGTCCTCGTGGCCTTGCATTTCTCGCGCGTCTACTTCATGGGCGCCTATAAATTTCCTCGCGAGGCGACCTGGATCACCGGCGTCTGCCTTCTGCTGCTGGTGCTCGGATTCAGCTTCACCGGCTATCTCCTGCCCTGGGATCAAAAAGCCTATTGGGCCACCGCCGTCGGCACCAATATCGCGGCCCAAGCCCCGGTGATCGGACCCTCGGTCGCCGCGGTGCTCAAGGGCGGCGAGGAGATGGGGGCGGCCACGCTTACCCGTTTTTACGCCTTTCACGTGCTGGTGCTGCCCGCGCTCACCGCCCTGCTCATAGCCTGCCATCTTTTCCTCGTGATCTGGCACGGCATCACCGAGCCGCCCGCGCGCGAGGAGGACGGCGCCGGGGATCGACGCCTATGAGCCAGTGGCACGAGGAATATCTCAAGCGCTATAAAAGGGCCAAGCAGGACGGCAAGCCCTTTTTTCCTTACACCGTATTCAAGGATACGGTCTTCGCGACCCTGTTGCTTCTCGCCTTGGTCGGCCTCGCCCTCTGGAGAGGAGCTCCCCTCGAGGAACTGGCCGATCCCACGGATACCTCTTATAATCCCCGGCCCGAGTGGTACTTCCTCTTCTTGTTCCAAGCCCTCAAGCTCTTTCCCGGCAGCCTAGAGGCCGTGGCGGCGGTCCTGATACCGGGCCTGATCGTCGGCGCGCTCTTCCTGCTGCCTTTCTTGGATCGGGGTCCGCGACGCCATCCTTTTGATCGCCCTCTCTGGCTCGGACTGGGAGTATTGGCGGCCGGGGTTTGGGGTTGGCTCACCTGGGCCGGCATCACTAGCCCGCTGACCAATCCCACGGTGGAAAGGAACCCCTTGGTCTCGGAAGGCCTGAGGCTCTACCGCATTCTCAACTGCTCCTATTGCCACAAGATCGGCGGCAAGGGCGGAGCCGTGGGGCCTGAGCTCGACAAGACCGCGGCCAACAAAGAGGCGGCCTGGCTCGAGCGGCATTTCAGGGACCCGCAATCCGTCTCGCCGGGCTCGCCCATGCCCAAGCTCAACCTGCTCGACGACGAGATCAAGGGCTTGGTGGCCTACATGCAATCGCTCGGAGGGGGCGGCCCCTATTCGGATCAAGCCCCGCGTCTCTTCGCCGATCATTGCAGCGCCTGCCACAGGATCGGAAAGGACGGCGGAGATACCGCTCCGGACCTTTCCACGATCGGCTCGGCGCGCGATAAGGCCTATTTGAGGCGATACATACAGAGCCCCTCCAAGCTCAATCCCGACTCCTCCATGCCCAGCTATAAGGACCAGCTCAGCGACGTGGAAATCGAGGATCTAGCTCGTTATTTAGCCTCGCAAAGGGAATAATGCCCGATCGCCAAGACAGCGCCTGCGACCAGGACGGCAAATGCCTGCTCCGCCGCAGCATAATCCTAGTCGGACAGCCCAATGTGGGCAAATCCGCGCTGTTCAACGCCCTGACCGGCCGCTATGTCGCGGTCTCCAATTATCCCGGGACCACGGTCGACTTCGCCCGCGGAGTGGGCCAAGCCGCCGGAGAAGCCGCCGAGATCGTCGATAGCCCCGGCATCGGCAGCCTCTGCGCCTTGAGCGATGAAGAGAAGGTGACCCAAGCCTTGGTCACGGGCGCTCCCGACGTGATCGTGCAGGTGGCCGACGCCAAGAATCTGGGTCGCCACCTGGCGCTCACCCTCGAGCTTTCGGATCTCGGGACGCCTCTGGTGCTCTGTTTGAACATGAGCGACGAGGCCCTGGCCCGGGGCATGTCCGTGGACCGGCAGCGGCTCTCCCAACTGCTGGGTATCCCCGTAGTCGAGACCGTGGCCATCACCCGGGAAGGAATCGAGGAATTGAGAAACGCCATAGGCCAGGCCAAGCCCGGCATCAAGACGGATTATCCTCCGGAGATCGCGCGGGCCCTTTCCCAGCTCAAGACGCTGTTGCCCGAGCCGCGACAGGGACTGGCGCCATTGCTATTGGCCGGCTCGGACGACGCGCCCGGGTCCGGGCTCGACCCGGAAATCCACGACGCGGCCAGGACTTTGCGCCGGCGTTTCGTGAGACCTCCCGCCCGCGTGATGATGGAAAGCCGGCAGGAGCAGGCCGCCAGGCTGGCGGCCGAGGTGTTGTCCCAAGGGCCGGGTCACGGCTCCAATCCCTGGCTGGAACGGATCGGCATATGGACTCTCAGGCCCTGGCCGGGCTATCTCCTGGCCTGTCTGGCGCTTTACGGACTTTATTCTTTTGTCGGCGTTTTCGGCGCGCAGATCGCCGTGGAATTCATGGAGGAATGGGTGTTCGCCTCCTACGTCAACCCGGCCGTGACCCAGGCCGTGCGATGGCTGATCCCCTTCCCGATCGCCCAGGAGCTGTTGGTCGGCCCCTACGGCCTCTTCACCATGGCCCTGACCTACGCCTTTGCGCTGATACTCCCCATCGTCAGCACCTTTTTCTTGGCCCTCGGGCTGCTCGAGGACTCCGGCTATCTCCCTCGCCTCTCCGTTCTCCTGGACAGGCTCTTTCGCCTGATCGGACTCAATGGAAAAGCGGTATTCCCCATGATACTGGGCTTGGGATGCGGCACCATGGCCATATTGACGGCGCGCATATTGGATACCAGAAAAGAGCGGCTCATGGTCAGCTTTCTTCTGGCCTTGGCCGTTCCTTGCTCGGCGCAACTCGGCGTGATATTGGCCATGGCCGCGGCCGCCTCCGCCTGGACCGCCATGGTATGGCTGTCCGTCATCATCGCCAGCCTGCTGGCCACCGGCGCGCTCGGCTCGAGATTGATCCCGGGATCGCCGGCTCCTTTCGTCTTGGAAATCCCTCCCTTGCGCCTGCCGCGCCCTGGCAATCTCGGCCGCAAGGTCTGGGCCAGGCTCAAATGGTATTTGGGCGAGGTCGTGCCTCTTTTCGTCTATGCCACCGCCATCCTGTTCGTCCTGGACAAGCTCGGCTGGCTCGAGCAGGTCAACCGGGCCATGCGTCCGCTGGTCACGGGATGGCTGGGTCTTCCTGAACAGTCCGCCCAGGCCTTTCTCCTGGGCTTCTTGCGCAGGGATTATGGCGCGGCGGGCTTTTTCCAGATGCAGAGGCAAGGGCTTCTCAGCGAGCGTCAGATCGCCGTCGCCATGGTCGCCATCACGCTCTTCCTGCCGTGCGTGGCGCAATGGCTCATGACATTGAAGGAAAGAGGCTGGAAAAGCGCCCTGACCATCGGCGGACTGGTCACGGCTTACGCGCTGGCCGTGTCCTCGTTGCTCAACGCCGCGCTTCTCTGGCTGGGGTGGAGCTGAATGGATCTATCAAAAAAATATCCGATTCCAAGCCGCGAAGAGGAGGACGTGGAGCAAGCCCTGGGCCAACTATGGGCCATGCTCGAGCAGGGCGAAGTCCAGCCCGATGCCATCCGGGCGGCAGTGGAATCCTCGATCAGGCCGGGCATCATCGAGGAGCTGATACAGAAGGGCCTGGCGCGCCAGGGCCAAAGCCTGGAATTGACGCCTCTGGGGAACTCCGTAGGACAAAGCCTGGCCCGGCGCCATCGCCTGGCCGAACGCCTGCTCAAGGACGTATTGACCGTCGCCGAGGAGCAGATCGATCCCAATGCCTGCCGCATGGAGCATATACTCACAGCCGATGTCGAGCAAGCTATCTGCATCATGCTGGGACACCCTAAGGCCTGCCCCCATGGCCTGACCATACCTCCAGGACCCTGCTGCCAGGCGGCCTTGGAGAAGACGGGGCCCATCGTGCTTCCTTTGCGAGCTTTCAAGCCCGGCGAATCAGGCCGCGTCGCCTATCTAAGTCCCCAGCACCGGCCCGCCCTGCACAGGCTCCTGGCCCTAGGGCTCGTGCCTGGGGCCTTGATCCGCGTGGAACAGGTATTCCCCGCCTTCGTGATCGCGATCGGCCCGGCCCTTTTGGCTCTTGAGGAGAGTTTAGCAGAGCATATATTCGTGCGTCGCAAGACCCGCGTGGCAGGTTTGTTGCAAAGATAATCACTGATGCGAAACAGCCTGGCTCTCTTACCGCTGACTCTGCTGTGGGGCTGCTCCGAACAGGATGTCACGGTTCATCGCCTGGCCAAGCAAACCCGGGGCCATGTCGCGGCGCACAATCCCGCCTCCTCCAATCTCCACTGGAAAGCGCCCGAGGGCTGGAAGGAAGAACCCGGCTCCGGCATGCGCGTGGCAAGTTTTAGGACTCCGTTGGGCGCAGAGCTTTCCGTGGTATCGCTTCCTGGCGAGGCCGGAGGCGCGCTGGCTAATGTCAATCGTTGGCGCGGCCAGCTGGGTCTCAAGGAGATCGCAGCCGAAGGCCTTGCCTCCAGCTCGCGCAAGCTGGGGACGCCGATAGGCGAAGCCCTTCTGGTCGATATCAACCCCAATCGCAAAGCCGGCCTTCGGATGCTGGCCGCCATACTGAGCTTCCGGGATCAGTCCTGGTTCTTCAAGATGACCGGAGACAGCAAGGCCGTCGAACAGGCCGCCTCCGGTTTCGAGTCCTTTCTGAGGAGTCTCCATGAAGCGCATTGAGCCGAAAAAGCTCTTGGCGTCTTTGAGCTCCATCTGGTTCACCATCGCCTGCCTATCCTTGTTCATAGTCCTGGTCCTGGCTTGCACCTTGGCCCAGGCGAAGCTCGGCATCTACGAGTCGGTCAAGATCTACATACGCAGTTTCTTCCTGTATGCGGACGTCGGGCCGGTCCGTATCCCCGTATTCCCGGGCGGAGCCTTGGTCGGCCTGGCCCTGCTTCTCAATCTCGCGCTGGCGCAGTTCTCGCGCCTTGAGATGTCCCGTCGCAAGCTGGGCGTGTGGCTGGCCCATCTCGGCTTGGTCGTCCTCTTCTTGGGAGAATTCAGCACGGGACTCTTTCAAATAGAGACCCAGATGTTCCTGGACGAAGGGGTGGCCACGGCTCACTCCGAGGACTTGCGCGAGCTCGAATTGGTGGTCGTGGACTTCGGAGAGCCCGACTCGGACGTGGTCTACGCCTTGAGACAAAGGGCCTTGATCGCGGGCAGGCCGCTCAAGCATCCGGACCTTCCCTTCTCGGTCGAGGTCCAGTCCTTCCAGATGCGGAGCCAGGGCGATTCGGAGTATCCCGTGGCCACGGCCGAGATCAAGGTCTCGGGAAGCGAGGGCGATCGCCCCCTGACCCTTTCCAGCCAAGAGAACGGGCAAACCTTGAACTACGCGTCGCGCGCCTTCATGCTCACCCTGCGGCCGCGGAGGCATTATCTTCCCTTTCAACTGACTCTCAAGAAATTCAACCGGAAAATGTATCCAGGGACCGATATTCCCAGCCATTTCTCCAGTCAGATCCGGCTGGCCGATCCGGCCCGCAATGATTTTCGCGACGTCCTGATCTCGATGAACGACCCCTTACGCTACGGCGGCCAGGCCTTCTACCAGGCGAGCTTCGGCAAGGACGACAAGATGTCCGTGCTGCAGGTGGTCCGCAATCCGGGCTGGCTCATGCCCTATATCTCCTGCGCCTTGGTCCTGCTCGGGATGATCATACATTTCGCGGTTAAGCTCAGGCCCGCGCTCAAGGAGCCCGCATGAAAAGGCCGGACCGGCTTTTGTCCCTGATCCTCCCCGCCGCGGCATTGGTCCTCTCCCTCCTGGCATTGCGCCCGTGGGCCAGGCCCGCGGCCGATCTGGAGGCCTTTTCCCGCCTGCCCGTTCTCCAAGGCGGGAGGGTCAAGCCGGTGGACACCCTCGCCTCATCGACCTTGCTCATGCTCAGCGGCCGCACCCAGTTCGCGTTCCGGGGCCGGCGGATCAGCGCAGTGGAATGGCTGCTCGACACGCTTACCAACCCGGCTCAGGCGGATCTCTATCCCGTGTTCGTCCTGGAAGACCTGGAATTGCGCGGCCTGCTGGGCCTGGAAAAGGGCGGGGCCAAGCGGCTCTCGTTCCTGGACTTGGAGCCCCACTTTCAGGAGCTGCGAGCCCAGCTCGAGCGGGCGGAAAAAGTCGAACCCGCGGCGCGCTCGCGATTCCAATCGGCCGTGCTTAATCTCGGCGAGCGCCTGAGCCTTTACAACAGTCTTAAGAACACGGTGCAGGTCGCCTGGACCAAGGACATGCCCAAGGAAATAGAGTCCTTCCTCAAGGCCGTCAAGCCCGGCATGGCCGCCCTGCATGCCCATCAATCAGGCGGCAAATCCTTCAATCGCAAGGCTCTCGATGAGCTGGGAGGCTATTTCGAGCGCTATCAATCGCTCCATCAAGCGGCGTACTTTTGGCCCCTGCCTCCCTTGGCGGGCCGGCAGGAGTGGTCCAGCATAGGTCAAGGCTTGCTGGCGGTCTTTCAGGAGACCCACGTTCATCCGGCCGCCCCGACGTGGGCCCAGATGTCCCTGGCTTGGCGGCTCTCCCGGCGCGAGGAATTCTCCGAGGCACTCCTGCGCTATCACGCCTTTCTCGGAAGCGAGGCGGGCGGCTCCCTGCGCTGGGCCCGCTACGAGCGCTGGCTCAACCAGGCGCAACCCTTTTATCTCGGGATGATGCTTTACGTCGCGGGGTTGCTCTGCGCCTTCGCCTCGTGGCTGGCCAAGCCCGAAGCCTTGCGAGGCTCCGCCTTCAGGATACTGGTCGTCGCCTTCATCCTTCACACCGCGGGTCTGACCGCCCGGATGATCATCCAGGGACGTCCTCCGGTCACCAATCTCTACTCGTCGGCGGTGTTCGTGGGTTGGGTGGCCGCGGGGCTGGCTGTCTTGCTGGAGCATCGGGGAAGGACCAACTTCGGCAATGTCACGGCGGGGATCACGGGCTTCACTTCCCTGGTCGTGGCCCACCATCTGGCCAATCAGGGCGACACGGTCGAGATGATGAGGGCCGTGCTGGACTCGAATTTCTGGTTGACGACGCACGTGGTCACCATCACCATGGGCTATGGCGGCATGTTCCTGGCCTCCGCTTTCGCCCATGCGGCGGTACTGCGCGCGCCCTTCGCGTCATGGCAGGACTCCACCTCGCGCAACCTGGCATCCATGACTTATGGCACTCTTTGCTTCAGTCTTCTTTTCAGCTTCGCAGGCACGGTGTTGGGCGGGATCTGGGCGGATCAATCCTGGGGCCGGTTCTGGGGCTGGGACCCCAAGGAGAATGGCGCCCTCTTGATCGTCCTTTGGGTGGCGCTGATACTGCATGCGCGTTGGGCCGGATACGTCCGCGAGAGGGGCCTGATGGTCATGGCCATCTTCGGGGGAGTGGTCACCAGCTTCGCCTGGTTCGGCGTCAACATGCTCGGGGTAGGCCTTCATTCCTATGGGTTCATGGGAAAGGCCTTCACCGCCCTGAGCGCGTTCATCGCCGCGGAGCTCTTGATCATGGCGGCAGCGGTTCTACCGAACCTGCGCCAGTCCAAGGCCTAGCGAGCGCGGCGCGGTCCGGATGATTTTATGAAAGCCCCTAGCGGGATGCCCAAGGCCACGGATTTTTCCGAGGCGCCCTTCCTGGTGATCTGGGAGACCACAAGGGCCTGCGCCCTGGCCTGCAAGCATTGCCGCGCCGAGGCCTGGATGCAAAGGGACCCGCGAGAGCTGAGCACTGAGGAAGGCAAGGAGCTCATCGGGCATGTCGCGGACATGGGCACTCCCATTTTCATTCTTTCCGGAGGAGATCCTCTCAATCGAGAGGATCTCGAGGAGTTGGTCCGTCATGGCAAGTCGCGCAGGCTTCGCATGGGCACTATACCGGCGGCCACGCCGAGCCTCAACCGTGAGCGCTTGCGCGTGCTCAAGGCCGCCGGGCTCGATCAAGTCGCCTTCAGCCTCGACGCTCCCAAGCCGGACCTCCATGACGGCTTCCGGGGAACCCCAGGCGCCTTTCAAAAGACCCTGGAGGCAGCCTCCTGGGCGCGGGAGCTCGACCTTCCCCTACAGATCAACACCTGCCTGGCTTCCTGGAATTATCCTTTCCTTGAGGAGATGATCTCCCTGGTCAAGGGTCTGGGCGTGGTCTTTTGGGAGGTCTTTTTCTTGATACCCGTGGGCCGCGGCAGCGGGATGCAAGGGCTGACCCCCCAGCAATTCGAGGGCGTCTTCGACCGCTTGCACAGGCTCAATGACGAGGAGGAATTCGTCATCAAGCTGACCGAGGCGCAGCATTATCGGCGCTTCGTCATCCAAAGGGAACTGAGCTCGGGCGATCCTGCCAGCCGCGAGCGCATCCGCCGCATACTGGCGCGTCCGCGCGGCGTGCGCGGCTCGATAGGCCAGTCGCCCCACACGGTCAACTCAGGAAAGGGCTTTCTCTTCATCGACCACGTAGGCAATATCTGTCCCTCGGGTTTCCTTCCCTTTGTCGCGGGCAACGTGCGCAACGACAACGTCGCGGCGGTTTACCGCCGGCACCCCACGTTCCGCCAGCTCCGCGATCCGGCCATCCTCAAGGGCAAATGCGGCCTCTGCCGGTTTTCGGCGGTCTGCGGAGGCTCTCGCGCCCGGGCTTGGGCGGAGACCGGAGATTATCTGGCCGAAGATCCCAGCTGCGTCTATCGGCCCTAAAGCGACCCGGGCAGGCCCTTCAGGTAAAACAGCAAAGCCTCCAGTTCGGCCTGGTCGAATCTCCCAGCCTGGGCGGGCATTTTCCCCTTGCCTGCCTTAAGGGCGGAAAGCAATTCCTGGGGAGAGCTTTCTTCCACGCGGCGCCGGCCCAAGTGCAGGCGTTGACGCGAGATGCCCAGGGCCAGGGCCATCGCCTGGCTGCCCCGGCCCTCCAAGCCATGGCAATGCCGGCAATTGCGCTCGTAAATCCATCGGCCTTTAAGCTCATCCGCCGGCGGCTCCGAAGACGGAGCCGCCGCCTTGAAAGCGCCGTCGGACGCCGCAGGAACGGCATGGCGAGCCTTCAACGAATTCATGCCCTCCCTGAACAATGAGCCGATCTCCTCCTCCGAATGGAACACGCTGGCCGCGGGATTGAACAGGCCGGCGAGCCACCCGGGCCTTTCCTCCTCCGCTAGCCCCTTCCAATGCCTTGGGACCGACCCCTCCACCGCGGCGATGATCAAGCCGTCCGGGATGCGGGTGAGCCTGGCCAGGACCTGCACCGTCCCGCCGGGCAGCTCGAGAAGCGACCCGGTCAACACCGCGTCCACGTCGAGAGTCCGGGACAACTGGGAGGCGGATATCCCGTCCAAGACTCCCCCTTGGCCCAGGGCGAGCTGCTCGGCCGCGCGAGTTCCACGGCTGATCACCTGCACCTTGCCCAAAGCCACCAAACGTGTGATCAGATTTTCTTGCACGGCCTTGGGTCCGTCCGAAGATCGACCATCGATATAGGGGAAGGGAAGCACGGCGATGCGCCCGCGCCGCAGCTCCGGCGCGTTGCGCGACACCTCCTCGGCGATGAACTCGTAGCCTTGCGCGCCGGCGGAAGCGACCAAGGCCCTGATACGGATCCTCAGAAACCCTTGATCGATCTTCTCCGAAAGAACCCGGTATTTCCGGATGTTGCCTCCGACATGAGCCTGTATGCTCTGCTCGCTGGCGATGCTCGCCTCCACCCTCGTGCTGGCGGAGAGGGCGACTCCTGAGACCTTTTCCACGGCCTTTTTCTGGGCCTCAGCCAATGCCCTTTGCCGGCTCTCCAATAAGCGAGCCGGATCGTAGGGGGACCAGCCCTCGGCCTCCACCCACTCTCCAGCCGGCGCGGACGGGGTCCGCCAAGCGCAAGCGGCCATGGCGCAGGCCAGCGCCAAGGCGCATAGCGCCGGGCGAAACGCGTTCATTCGAACTTGGCGTTCATCAAAGACTCGACCCTCGACTTGGGCAGCCTCAAGGTCACGACGCAGCCGTTATCCGATGTGAACTCCGATTTGAGCACCTCGGCGCCCTGTATGATTTCCTTGATCCTGGTCTCCAGCGCCGAGTCGGTCTCGATGGCGCGCTCGACCCTGATGCCGCCCTCCAGGGCCACTCCCTTGATCATGGACAGCATCTCGTATTGGGCCTTGACGATCGCGGCATCCCGGGCCAGGGCCTTGCGCTGGGTCTCGGTGGGAAGCGCGGGATCCGAGGCGCCTATGCCTATAGCCTCGAAATAGGCGCTTCGAACCGGCTTTTGATCGATCACGCGATCCACGCTCCCCTCATGCACCCGGCTGCGAACGCCGCCGCAACCCAGGCCCGCCAGCAACAGCGACGCGCCGAAGACCCGACTCGTTTTCATGACTCCTCCATAATTGCGCGACATTGCGACCCTACGCAAATATACATATGATGCGCGGGTGAAGGCCAGACTCAGCTTCCACGGCGGCGCAGGCGAGGTTGCCGGTCCAAACTGGACTAAGCGCGAAAGGTTTGCCACAATCAACGCATGAGGAAAATAGCCATCGCCGTCCTGTCCTTGTTGGTCTGCGCCGGTCATGCCAGCGCTTCGCTCTATTCCGAGTTCGAGACACGGGCCCGCCGCGAGCTCATCACGCCCTTTGCCAGGGATCTGGGAGGACTCCTGGGAGCGGCCTCGTTCTATCCCGGCCGAGCGCTCGGCTTCCCGGGCTTCGAACTCGACGCCATCGGGGTGGTCCAAGCCAAACCGGACAAGGACAACCTGATACTGCTCAATGGCGGCGTCGAGGCCTTCGGCCTGCCTTTGCTCCGGGCCGGCGTGGGGCTACCTTTCAATATCGATGTGGCGGGGCACGGCCTGGCCGCGGAAGGCGTCACGATACTGGGAGGAGGGCTGCGCTACGGCGTATTCCAGTCCGGCTTATTGACCAAGTTCCTTCCCAGCGTGGGCCTCTCCTTTTTCGCGGACAAGGTCGAGCATGATGATTTCAAGGCCACCCACTACGCCGGCAATGTCTCGGCCGTTTGGGAGCTTCCCATCGTCAAACCCTTCGCGGGGGCCGGCTTCGACACGACCAAGCTCACCGTGAAGACGGCTCAGGTGGCCGGAATCACCGGCCTCTCCGAGACGGCCAAGGGTTATCGCCTCACCGCGGGGCTCGATGTATTCCCGCTTCCGCTCGTGCGGCTGCGCGGAGCCTATGTGCTGCTCCACGGCATACCGGGCGGCATGTTCAGCCTCGGGATCGAGTTCTAGGAGGCCGGCGCGGCCTCGACGGTCTCGATCGCCCGACGCAGCACCTGAGCGGAGGCGCGCAGGGCTTCGATCTCCCGGCGCGCGAGCTCCGGCTCGAGGATCTGGATCACGCCTTCGCGGCCGATGACGCAAGGCAGCGAAAGGCTGAGGCTATCGAGCCCATATTGTCCCTGCAGAGGCACGCTCACCGGCAATATAGTGCGCTGATCCCGCGCTATGGCTTCGACGATGAGGCCCACGACCGCCCCGATCGCGAAGTAGGTGGCCCGCTTTCGCTGGATGATCTCGTAGGCCGCCGAGCGGACCCTTTGAAACAGTGCCTCCATCTCCTCCGCCAAATAGCCGGGCCAACGCTCGATGCGCATGCCCCCCGCCGTGATGGTGCTCCAGGCCGCGAATTCCGAGTCCCCATGCTCGCCCAGCACATAGCCGTGTATGCTGTGGGGGTCGAAGCCGAACCTCTCGCCCAACGACGTCTTGAGCCGAGCGGTGTCGAGCAGCGTGCCCGAGCCCAGAACCCGCACGTAATCGCCTAGCTCGCGGCGACGATGATCACATCGGCCGAACGTGCCGCGTCCAGCGAGTCGACCCTGATCCGCGCGTTCTTGAAAAACGGCAGAGCGTGGGAGAGATCCATGGCCTCCCCCTCCGCCCTGCGCCTATCGGCGTCGATGAGGACGAGCTCCTGCGCCACGCCACGTTGCAGCACCGAGTAAGCCGCGGTCGAGCCGACCAAGCCGGTCCCCACCACAGCGATCTTGGGCATCTAGACCGCCCTCCTCTTGGCCGCAACGCCCGTGGGAACGGCCAGCACCGGTTTGTGGCTATGCCTGAGCACCCTTTCCACCGTCGTGCCCAATACCGTGTCCTTGAGAAAGCCTTTGCGATGGGCGGAGAGGACGATGAGGTCCATGCCTTCGGCCGCCGAGACTATCTCCCGGGCGGGCTCGCCGAAGGCCAGCTCTCTTTCGATCCGGCAGGCCTCTCTCAAGGATCCGGGCAAATGCTCGATGAAATCCGTGAGCATATGCTTGAAGCTGGACAGCCCGGTGGACCGGCCATAAATAGGGGTATTGACCACATGGAGCACGGTCAGGCGGGCGCCCAAGGCCGCAGCGGTCTCCGCGGCCATACGCAAGCCGTCCCAGGAGTAGGCCTCGAAATTGACGGGGGCCAGCACGGAGCGTATCCGCGAGACATATTGATGAACCACCAGCACCGGCAGCGCGGAATGACGCACCACCATCTCAGCCACCGAGCCGCTGACCGCCCGGTCGAAGCCGGTCCGGCCGTGCGTTCCCATCACGATCCAATCGAAGCGATTGCGTTCGGCCCATGATATGATGGTGTCCTGGGCCTGGCTGCCGATCATGAGATTGACGGCGGCGCCCGGGCCCAGCCGCTCCCGCACCTGGGCGAAGGACTTCTCGCTCTCCATCGCCGTCATGGGAAGGTCCCCCGCTCCGAGCCCCAACAGCGAATACATCCACTCCTGGACATAAAGCCCTTCGACCCGGGCGTTCAATCGGGCGCCCAGGCTGATGGCCTGCCTCCAGCCCGCCAATGAAACGCTCGAAAGATCGACGGGAACCATAATTTTCCTGGGCGGGAAATGCGCGGCGGGCTTGTCGAATTGGGGCTTAAGCCGTAACGGCTTGGCTGCGATCAGCGGCATAGGACCTCCTGACGGCGTGGCGCCGTGCTACTTCATTGTAAGGCTGGGACCTGGGCTGAGGCTATGAAACGGAGGTAAACACTATTTGGTCCCGATCAATGAGGTCGCAACGAAATCGCCACGAAAGCGCCGGAGGCTAGCGCGGGGAGGGAGTTTGTCGAGCTCGGATAAGCGCCTCTCGGACCATGCGCGCCGCTTCGGTCTCGGCTTGGCTGGGAGCGGCCCCGGACAGCGCGCGATTGAGCGCTCCGGCGAGCCGATACCCGGCCTGAAGCATCCTGCGATTGGCGAAATCGACGTTTCTCGCGTAATAGTCCTCTCCCAACGCCCATCGCCGATATCATAGGCGGCCTGGCGGCCCTTGAGCGACTCCAGGGCCCAATCCAGATAGGTCGAGTCGCGCCAAAGACGAGCGGTCTCGGGATCGACTCCCTGGTCGATCGCGTCCGCGTAGGCCTTGTGCTTATAGGGAGTGCCGTCATCCAAACCTCTCCTCTCGATGAACTTCTCGGGCAAATGCAGATCCCAGACCTTGTGGAGATTGATAGGCTCGACCTTGTCCACGGTCTTGTCGATGAGCAGCTCCACGTAGCGGTAGCTCCGGGCGCCGAACCACGACACCTTCAGGTTGTTGCCCCCCATATCCGACCGGCGGCCGACATGGAGCGGTTGATGAAGGTCGCCGGCGAAGTGGGATTATGGGATCGATGGGTTTTGCCAGAAGAAGTTCTTCGCGACGGAAGCGATGTTTCGGATGGTCTGTGTGACTTACAACCTCATGAGCCTGCTCCA
>JACQPG010000071.1 GCA_016207665.1 Elusimicrobiota bacterium
CCTTTCTTGGCCAAATGGTGCGTGATCGCGGCCGTCAAAGTCGTCTTGCCATGGTCGACGTGCCCGATCGTGCCGATGTTGACGTGCGGCTTCTTGCGCTCGAATTTTGCCTTTGCCATCGCTTAGTCTCTCCTAAGTAGAAAGTCTGGCTACAACACCAAGATTCCAGACAAAGAACAACGACACTTCCCTCTAAATTTTAAGGAATTGCGCCCGGACTGACGTCCAAGCGCATTATTATAGCACTTTTGCGGCTTTCTTGTAAAAGAAAACTGAGCTGGGAATGGGAATCGAACCCACGTATCGAGCTTTGAAGGCTCGTGTTCTACCATTGAACTACGCCCGCGAGTTTTCCATTATACCGAAGCTCGGCCCGCTCTTTCAATCCGACTATTGATTTTCTGGCTCAAGCGCCCTATGCTTGCCCCATGCGGTTGGGCCGTGTCCTTTACCTCCTGCTGATCGCTCTCGGCATTGCCTTGCCCACGCGATGGTGGGCGCTCGAGCCGATCTACATCGCCAGCGGATCCATGGAGCCCACCCTGCCCGTGGGACGACACCTTTTCGTGGACAAGATGACGCTCCGTTTTCGCGCTATCCGGCAGGGCGACATCATCTCGTTTGAGGCGCCCGCCGGAGAGAATAGAGACATGGTCAAGCGCGTGATCGCATTGCCCGGCCAGGCCGTCGAATTGCGCGAAAAGAAGGTCTATGTGGAGGGCAAGCTCCTGGATGAGCCCTACGCTCGGCACAAGCGCGGCGACGAGAGGCTGCAGGGAGACAATCTGGGGCCCTTGCTGGTGCCGCCAAGGTCCTATTTCGTCCTGGGAGACAATCGCGACGAATCCGACGACTCCACGGTTTGGCGGGATTCGCAAGGCCAGCCCCTGCCCTTCGTCCCCGAGAAGAATATCGCCGGCCTGGTGCGCGGCGTCTATTGACCGCGGCCCGCTGCTGGGTCCTTAGACCCGATCAATGATAGGCCTTTCGGCCCTTCTGAGCCGAGCCCAACAATGACTATAGTAGTCATATGAGCCTCCGGGTCAAGGTCGTTTTCTCGTCCTTTTTATGGGTCTTCGCGGCCTCTTTGCCGGCCGCTCAGGCCTCCCGCCCCGCCAGCCCCGAGCGTTTGGCTTTGAAGAGCGAATTGTTGAACTGGGGGGAGTTGCTCGCGCAGGCCGGCGCTTCCGAAGAGGAGTTGGCCGAGCTCGAGGACATGCTGCGCCTGGCCTCGCGGCCGATGACGGCCGCGCAGCTTCGAGCGGCCCTGTCGCGCTATCGAGGCTGGAAAGAAGCCCGGCAGGCCCGGTTGAGCCTCGAGCGTTCGTCGGCTCAGACCCATTATCGGAGCCTCGCGCTTGAGACCGTCTATCTCCCGGCGGCGGCGCCTGAGTTGGATCGATTTTTCGACAACAGGGCTCCTAGGCCGGCGGTAGTGGCGGCTCCCAAGACCGCGGCCGCGCGGCCGCATTCCCTCAAACAGGTCGTGCCCGCTTCCCAACTGCTTGCCAGCATCCAAGCCGAGGCCGCGTCCGTGCCCACTCCCCGGCCTGTGCGCGCCGTGTTAGGCGAGGGTTCGGCCGAATGCGAGCGCCAGTTGAGGGCCAAGGGAGTCGACGAGGCCGTGATCTGGGCCATCATCGAGGAAAGCGAGGCGCGCAACGCCCCCTGCAAGCTCATCATGGCCATCGCCGAGCAGGAATCGCGATTCAATCCCAAGGCGGTCAGCCGGGTGGGGGCCATGGGCCTGATGCAGATCATGCCGCATACGGCCCTGGGCATCGAAGGGCTTAACCGGGACGATCAGCGCCGCGCGGTCAATTGTTGGAAGGACAAGGCGTCCAAGGATCTCTGCGATCGATTGGTTGAAAGGCATAACATCAAGGCTCGCGGCTTCGACGCTCGCGTCAGCGTGCGCTGGGCGATCACCCATCTTCGGGGGCTTGCCGGCTATTTCGGCCTCAAACTCTCGGAGATCCACCAAGGGCTTTCGGATCTCATGCTGGACAAGCTCAGCGTCCTCATCGCCGCCTATAACGCCGGCATCAAGCTCGCTCTCTCCGGCGCCTGGCAAAGATTCAAGGAGACGGCCCACTATGTCCCGGCGGTTCTTCGCAATTTCTTCTCCACCATGCCGGCGATACAAGCCCATGCCAGCTCCAGCGGACAAGTCCGTTCATAGCGGCGCGGCCGGGCGGCAAGATGCTAGTATCTCTACTCCGTGACGAGCATTTCCCTGGCGTTGGCCTCAATCTTCGCGGCGCTGGCCCTCTGCCCGCTGAGCGCGGCCGTGAACCCGGAGCAGCGCTCCCAGAACTCCCGGGCCATGCGCCAGCTCAAGACCGAGGCCGCCGCGGCCAAACGCAAGCTCAGGAGGCTCCAGGGAGAGGCCCCGATCGAATGCCTGGTCGATGATCCCAGGGATCGGCCGGAACATTGTCCCGAGGAGGGGGAGTCGGTCGAGGTCCGGAGGCAGTTCCGGACCCACAAGATCGCCGAGCCTTCTTATATACCGGTTTACATCGGGTTCTCTTCGCCGCGGCCCCTGGTGGCGAATGTGCCGCCGGGCCGGCGCAAGCCCACGCTCAAGGCCGCTGATTTCAGGCCCCGGGTTCCCGAGGAATTGACTCCCGAGTCCGTGCCGGCTCCGCCCCCCGTTTATTCGCGGCCGGCATCGGAGCCCGCCTCCGCCCCTGCCGCGAGCGCGGCGGAAAGGAGTCAATCCAGGTCCATAGGCGAGACGATCAGCGCCTGGTGGGATTATTTCTCAGGCGGAGCTCGCGCCGCCCTGGTGGCTGCGGTCACCCGCGAGACCTTGGGCGACTTCAAGGGCAAATGCGCTCGCGTCGTATGGAACGCTTTGACCAGGGTCACCGGGACCGATCCGCGCAGGGTGCTGGGAGGGGCGGCGGAAAGCGCCCATCACGTGATCGCGGCGGTGCGCCGCGGCGGAAGCGGGCTCCTGGCCAAGATGGGGCTCGTCGAGGTCAATCCCCTGGGCCCGGGCGGGGAGCTAAGACCCGCCGAGGGGATGGTGATCTATTGGGACGCCGGCGTTTGCGGCTTCCATCCGCAATACGGGCATACCGAGATCGTTACCAAGGTCGACGCGAAGAATCTCAAGAATTCCAGGGCCACCAGCGATGGCACGCAATTTCTCAGGACCGACTGCCTGCGCAAGGCCGTCAAGGATGGACGGGCGCTGGTCGCCATGCCCATGGAACCCCGCCGCTCCCGTTCTTAAGAACGCCGCTAAGGCCTCGTTAAAGAATAACTGATTCATCTTGTTATATGTCCTTCTGGATGAATCGTGTAGTTCCAGTCGCCATGAAATCTCTCGTGCGCGATATTGAGGC
>JACQPG010000078.1 GCA_016207665.1 Elusimicrobiota bacterium
GTTGACCACTCCGCCCACCACCATCATCATGATCATCTGCATCATCATCTGCCGGCGCTGCTCCTCTTCGTCGATCTTGGGCTCCGGCGTGGGCGGGGGTTGTATCTCCTTCATGCTCAAATTTGGGTCATTGACCTTGAGATCCTTGGGGGAGCGATCCAGCGCGTCGTAGGATCCGCCTATGGCTATGCCCCCTCCCGAGATCGAATTGGCTCCCGCGCCTCGTCCGTCGAAACCAGCTCCACCCATGCGCGCGGCGGCATCATAGCTGGCCTGCTGATTGGCCATAAGCCCAGTGGCCTTGGCCGCGTTCAAGGCCTGCATGCCGGGAGACCCGCCCTTGGCCAGGGACTGTTCCTCCGATCCCAAGCCTTGGGCCTTGGCGAATCCTATATCCGGCTTCGCGGTCGAGAAGGACCCCAGGCCCGATAGTCCCGAGCTGAACCCGCCGGAAGCGCTCATCTGTCCGGAAGAGCCCGAGCTTCCCGAACCCAGGCCGGAGAGAGACCCGAAATTCGCCTTGGGCGGAGAGAAAGGCTTGTTATCGGCGAAAGAAGGGGATCTCAAGCTGATCGCCTTGAGCGCCTCCGCTAGATTGGCGGGCTTGCTTTCGGCGGGCTCCGGAGCCGCGGCCTTGCCAGGCTCTTCCGCGGACGCCTGATACAAGCGGGATACGCTTGGGTCCTCTTTCTTCTTGTAGGCTCCGGCGCCCTCCATGGACAGGTCCATGGCCGAGCCTGGCGCCCCGCTGGGATTGTGTATGGAGTCCAGGCTCTGCAAGCCCGAGTCGGCCGGCATCAGGCCTTGCTCTCTCAACGCCACGCCAGAGCCTGATCCATCCAGCAGCGGAAGGCAGATCCAGCCGCCGACCAGGGCAAAACTCAATAAGACAAGATGCCAGTATTTCTTGAAAGGATCGTTATCCCGGCGCACGCGTACCGCGGCCGGCATCGGGATGGTTTCGGGCATAGGGTTTTGAGGCGTTTTCAGTGTAGCCCTGAGCTCCGGTTTTGTCAAGGAAAGACGATTTTTTAACCTTATTTTTACTCCAATCCGTATTACTTGATTTATTTTGGGCGGTCTGCCATACTTGCGAGGCGTAATGAACCTTTCGCTTTGGAGTCGCCGGCCTTGGACCTTGCTGGTCTTTCTGACCCTGGCTCAAGCGGCTTATGCCAACTATCGCACCGATGAAGAAGGCTCTTTTGCCGGGGCGGCCGAGCTTTATCGCCGCTCCCCTGCCGATCGGCTCGAAGCGCTCAAGGCATTCCAAAGATTCATCAAACAGTTCGACGCCAGCCCCATGGCCTCGGAGGCGCGGTTTGCTATCGGAGAAATCCAATTCTCCTTCGGCGTTGATGTCCTGTATTTCGACGCTGATTTCGCCAAGGATCCACTTGCCGCGCCCCTTCCCCCGGCCGCCCTCAGCCGCTTCGCCGAGGCGGAGCAGGCCTATCGGGCCGCGCTCAAGAACGCGCCGGACACGACCCTAAGACATACCCTGCTTCACCGCCTGGGAGAGCTTTCCTACAACCGGCGAGACTGGAGCGGCGCCATTCGCCACTTCGGCGAGGTGGCGGCCTCCACGCAAAGCAGTTACGCGACTCCTTGGAGCCTCCTCGGCCTGGTTTTCGCCCATGCGGCTGAAGACAATTGGAAGGAAAGCGAGGCCCGCCTGCAATTCTTGGATAGGAACTACCCTATCCATATGAAGGATCCGCTCGCGGCTCTGGCACGAGGCATCATCGCCATGAGTTCCGGACGGCATGGAGAGGCCGAGCGGTGGCTGAATAAAGCCCAAACTCCCCAAGCCCGTTTCCTTCTAGGCAGAAACTACCTGCTGTGGGATAAGCCCCTGCTGGCCGCCAGCGCGTTCAATAATCTCAACAACGAAAGTCCCCCTCTGGACTTGAAAGAACTATCCCAATTTCAGCTCGGCGAGGCCTTTATGCTTTCAAAGGACTTCGTCGCAGCCGCAGGCAAATACGAGACATTCGCCTCAGAGTTCCCCTCCTCCCGGCTCAAGGCGGCCTCGCTTTTCCGTTTGGCCGCGACCCTCTTCCAATCGAAGGCCTATGATCAGGCCCGCTCCGCTTTCGAATCCATGATCTCGCAATTCCCTCGAGACTATTATGCCCCGCTGGCCCGGGTCTTCATCGCGGAATCCCATTGGGCCGCGGGAAAGACTCAGGAAGCCTTGGAAATCTATGAGACGCTCGCTTCCGGGGCCAGCGCGAATCTGCGTCCTTGGGCCCTGTATAGATACGCCTGGCTTCAGAAGGAGACGGGCGACGCCCGGTCCGCGCTCAAGACTTTCCAGAGCTTCATCGACCTTTATCCGAAGTCCAAGCTCCTCCCGCAGGCATTGCTGATCGTCGGCAACACCTTGGCCGAGCTCGGCGAAGTTCAAAAGGCTTTCCCCTATTTCGAGCGCATCCTCGACATCGCGCCCAACACCCCGATTGGCGACCAAGCCCTCTTTCTCATGATCAAGCACCAGCACGCCCTCAATAACCATGGCCTCATCTTGACCTCGTATCAATACTTGCTCAAACAGTTATCCCCGACGGCGTCGAAGTGGCACACGTTTTCCTACCTTCTGGTGGCCGACAGCTATCTCCGCGTGGGAAAGATCCGTCAGGCCCGCAACGTTTATCAGGCGCTTTTGGATTCGCGCGCCGGAGGCGCGGCGCCGATCTACGCCACGGACGGCTTGGCCTGGTGCGACCAGCTGTCGGGTAACGCCAAGGAGGCCATCATCAACCGCCAGAAGATCAGGACCATGCTTCGCATGGAGACCTCCACGTCGACCCTGGCCCACCTCAACGACCTGGGATTAGCCGACAGCTTCTACGCGCAAAGAGATTATGCCGACGCCTATGACCTTTACGTGAAATTCGCCCAGGAAAACGCCGATCTGCCCGCGTCCGCGACGGCCCTCAACCGCGCCGCGGACGCGCTCTACCACCAAAAGTTTTATTCTCAGGCCGTGGAGACCTGGCAGAAGCTCGCCTCCGGCTACCCCTCGTCTCCGGAAGCCGGCAAGGCCTCCCTCAAGATGGCCGACACGCTCTTTCGCATGGGAAAATTCGACCAGGCTCGATCTGCTTACGAGAAGATCCAGGCTTCGAGCTCCGCCGAAAGCTCGGGCCAGGCGGCCTTTATAGCCGTACGTATGGCCCAGATCGCCTTTTTCCTCAAGGACCCCGATCGCTCGCTGGCTCTCATCGAGGAGGCCATCGCGCGTTATCCTAACGCGCCTGAAATCTCCGACGCGCTCGATTTGGCCGAGTCCATATTCGAGAAGACCCCGGACGACGTTTTCAAGGCCTTCATGTCGAAGATCGTCTCGGCCAACGCCAAAGGGCCGGCATCGGCCCAAGCACGTTTCCTGATGGCGAGGAGACTGTATGATGGAAAAAAGTTTCTCGAGGCCGCGAAGGAGTTCGAGCGTTTCAGCGCCGATCACGCGGGGCATTCCCTTTTTGCCAAGGCCCAACTTTTCCTGGCCCGATCCTACTTCGAGCTCAATGATCATGCCAAGGCCATTCCCGTGTTCGAGCGCTATTGCCAAAGCTATCCTAAAAGCGAGGACGCGCCGGCAACGCTCTTTCAGTTGGGGGTGTCGCATTATCAACTCAAGGATTACCAAAAGGCGGCCGCCTCCTATCAACGCATGATCGCTCAGTATCCGAAGTCGGAAAATCTGGGCGCAGCCCGGTTCAACCTCGCCTTATCCCTGCAGGCCGCCGAGGAGCTGGAAAAGGCCCGGGCCGCTTACGAGGAGTTCATACGCCATTCCTCGGAGCTCGACCAGACGCTGCCCGCCCTATGGAGCATCGTCGACATCCAACAAAAGGAGGGAGCCCTAAAGGCGGCCATCGAGACGTTGAAGCGGATCGTGACCCTGGCTAAGAGGCGGCCCGAGCAACTGGAGGCGGCCTATAAGATAGGGGACATTCATCGGACCATCGGAAATGAGGAGGCCGCGATCAAGACTTGGGAGGTGGTCTGGCGCCAAAAGCCGGCCAATCACCCCTATCGGCTGCAGGCGATCATCGATCTGGCCGCCATTTATGAGAAGCGGCAGAATTACGAAAAGGCCTACGCCGCTTATAGAGACTTGGCGCTCAACGCTCCCACCCCCTCGGTCGCTCAAGCCGCCCGACAGCGGATGGGACAATTGGATGCGAGCCGGGCAGCCCGGCCCAAAGGACGGCCGGCCAATGCCAAGCGCCGGAAGGCCAAAAAGTCATGATGACATTGAAGCTGCTCCTGGCAGCCACCGTCGCCTGCGCCGGCGCGCCTTCCTCGAAGCTGGAGGTCGTAATCAAGGGCGAGGATCAACGCTCCCTGAGCATGGAGAAGCCTCTCTTCGACATTCCCTTCGATCCTTACGAGAATGTGCGGCCGTCCCTTCAAGCCGATCCCTCGTTGCTCATGGCCCAATCCCCGGTCCTCTCGACGGCGTTGACTCCGAGGCCGCCTATACTGAGGAATATACGCATGCTGACGCCGGCCAATCAGCCCTTGGTCGGGGAAGGCCAAACCTTCCATTTGCGGGTCAGGCGAGCCTTGGAGGACTCATTGGGGCGCAGCCTGCGCGACGATGGAGCCCAGATCGCCTGGACGCTCAACATCATCGACGAGAACGGGCAACCATTCGAGCGCTTCGAGGGCCGCGGGGTACCCCCCGAAGAGATCTCATGGAACGGCCGATCCCGACAAGGCCGATGGTTGGTGCCTGGCCACGATTACTCGGCCGTGTTCGTGTTTAATTACGGCAAGCGGACTCCTGTCACCATCTTGGGCCAGCCTTTGAGATATCCCGCCTTGACGCACAAGGAGCCCGATGGGACGGTGATCAGCCTGGACTCCTCCCTGCTCTTCGGCCCGAGCCGAGATCAAATCCGCCTCGTCAACGGCGAAGGTTCGATGCTGTTGAGGGCCGCGGCCGACTTTATCCGACGCCGGGCGCATGGCTCCCCCATCGAACTGCGGCTCTGGGGAGCGGAGCGCTCGGCCTTGGAGCCCCAAGCCCGGGCGCTGCGCGAGTTCCTGGCCGGCGAGCTGATGCTGGCGGGCGACTCCATCGCCACCTTGCCCGCCGCGGCCTCTCCAGCGGAGGCGCGCCTCGATCTTTTCCTCAAGAGGGCTCGATAACGTCTCAGCGGATCACCGCGAACCTGGCGCGAGCCTTGACCAGTTCTCCACCGCCGGCCTTGCCATGGATGACGGCCAAATAAACCCCGCTGGCCTTTTGGCCGCTCCATGGATAATCATAGTAATACTGGCCGTCGATGACGCCCGTCGGTGAACCATGAAGGGCGCCGCTGTGAACCTTGCGACCCGACATGTCGAATATGGTGATCTCGACGCTCTCGACGACGCCGAGAAAGGCCCGTACGGTAGGAACAGCGCCGGCTACGGCCGGATTGGGAAAAACCAGACAATCCCTTAGGCCAGGAGCGGAGCTCGGCAGGATCAAAACCGGCGCATAGAGCGAAAAGTGGGTCACCGGGACCTGAACCACGTCGCCGATGACCGTCGCGTCCCCGTTGGCGTGCCAGCGGCCGGTGGCAAAATCATAATAAGCCACTCCCACGCGGCCGGGAACAGGGCTGTTGGCCGCCATCGCGGCGTCGAAGGGCAATTGCAGCCAGCCGCGATTGAAGCTTCCGGAGCTGGCGAATATGATGTCGCGGCCGGGCCCGAGGGACTTCAAATCATGACGCGCCAGGGCCGCGGCCCGGGCGCCCGAAGTATCGGGCGGCTCGGGATGGATGGTGATGCGGGCCTCATGGGTCATGCCTCCCGGCGGAACGATCACCCTGGCCGCGCCGGAAGACTCCAGGATCATCCCTCCGATGGCGGGATCGAGCCTGATGTCTCCGATGCCGTCGAATCGGGCGTCCCCCACCGTCACCGACATTAGACGCCCGTCGAGACCCCAATCTGAGGGGCTGAATGCCGCCGTCGGCAACGTCACGGAAAACACCGGTTCTCCAACGACGCGCTTGAGATCGTAGGCGCGAATCCCCGCCGGCATCGTGATCTCGGCGTACAAATCCGAGCTCATCGGGAAAGTCGGTTCCCCGGCGGGATCGACCCGGATCGACAAGACCGCGTCCGACAATCGATCCGGAGAAATCGTCAACCGTACCCTCAGGCGTCGGTTGGCCACCTTGAAGAGGACGCCGAGCGACCCCCGATTGCCCAACCCGTCTTGGGCGATTACGGTCACGGTATGAGTTCCATTGGAGACCGTGCTGGTGTCCCATGACCAGGAGTAAGGGGCAGTCCTTAGTTCTCCGAGCTTGATTCCTCCATCGAGCCACAGTTCGACCCCGCTGATCCCGGATCCGTCCTCAACCGCCAACGTCAACAGCACCGTTCCTGATAAGGTCGACCCCGGCGCCGGGCCGGAAAAGGAGATGACGGGCGGGAAAACATCGTCGGCCGGCCAGGTGGTCGCCGAGGCCGGCCTGGAGGGGTTCGAGTCGTTGCGAGCCAGATCGAAGGCCGTCACCGTATACTGGTAGGTGGTCGAGGCCGACAATCCTCCATCCTGGAAGGCAAGAGCGGTCACCGTGGCGATCGCGATACCGTCGCGCGAAACCCGATAACCCTCCACGCCGACATTGTCGCTTGAGCCCCTCCAGGTCAGCCTTACTTGGTATGAGGATATCGCCACGGCGGCCAGGTTGAGCGGCTCGCTCGGCGCAACGGTATCGGGCCCGTCTAGCTGGCCGCGCCAAGAGATATATTCCTGACTCCACCAATAATTCTCATTGAAGGTCCTGGCATCGGACAGGTCCGCGGCCTTGACTCCGGCGACGAAGATCTCATCCCCCCAAGTCCTGTACTTGATCGAGCCTGTTTGTTGGTATACGAAGCCGTAAAGGGGCGCGATGATAAGATTGAAATCGACCGCCCCTCCGGAGCCTGGGGCCGCGTAATCCGCGGCCTTGGGGTTGATCTGGTAGCGGAAGGCGGAATTGGATGCCTCCCATGCGTTGGCGCGCAAGTAGTCGGCCAGTCCTATCATCGCGGGTATCAAGCGGGCATCCTTCGTCTGCTCCCAGTCACGGATCAGGGCGTGGACGCTTAAGCTCATGACGGACGGAAAAACCGGCGCCTCGTCCGCCTTCCACATCCCGCTTGTCCATTGCTCGACGTGCCCGTAGAGGATGTCGACATAGGATCGACGGCGACTTGGAGCGGCGCCTAGGGCCTCGGCATCGATGAGGCTGGCCAATGCCAAGGCTGCCTCCCGGACCCTCAAAAGGCCGACGAGTTCGTGATAGGCCGCCGGATGGGTGGCGGCCTCCTGTCCCAGGAGCATGACCGCGTCTTTTGACGCGGGATCGCCCGTGCGCTGATGGTCCAGCCGTAGGCCGGCACTGAAATTCCAGTGGCCCGGCACCGCCCCTCCTTGCGGCGCCACGAAATTATCCCGGTAAATATTCTCGGCATAACCAGCGCACTCGCCCCAACGAGGCGCGGCCAGGCTGTCGGCGATCTGATAAAAGACGCGCTGCGCATCCTGATAGGTCGCCGCCAATTGCGCGTCGGAATCCTGGTGTTCGGAGAGGGTTTGGCAATGCTTCTCTCCGAATGAGGACATCTGCGATAACCACCGGTCCATTTCGGACAGCGTCGTGCTGGACGTGATCGGCGCCCGGCTCGGGGGCGGCGGAATCTCCTCCACGATGATCGTGGAAATGGTCGATCGGCTGATCCCGGCGATAGTGGCGGTGATCTTCATGGGGTAAGTTCCAGGCGGCGCGGCCGGGCTGGCCTCGATGGCCAGGGTGGTGGGACCCGCGTCGCTGGCGCGGAAAGGCGTTGGCAGATCAGGAGTAGAGACCGTCGTCCCCGGCGGAACCATGGATACGTGATAGCGGACCTCTCCGGCAGGCTCGACGCCGAACGTCGCCGTGGGGATCAGCACCTGATAGAGCGACCGCCCCTGAACCACGCGGCGTGGACCGGCCATCCCCAGCGCGAAATCGTAGCCCGAGGTCTTGGCGCTCGTCGAAACGGGAGGCGAGGCATTGCCGGCGGCATCGAAGGCGCGCAACTCATAGGCGTAGGACACGAAGGGCGACAGCCCGCCGTCGACGTAGGCCTGGGCCGTCACGGTGGCCAAGACGACCCCGTCGCGATGCAGCCGGTAGCCCGCCACGCCGACGTTATCAGTGGAAGCTCCCCATGACAGTCGTATCTGGAAGGTCGAGAGCGCGATCGCCGAGAAGTCCGTGGGCGCGCTGGGCGCTTGCCCGTCCGCGGGCGCGTCGATATCCATGACGCCCTGCGCGCTCCATGGGCCGCTCTTCAACGCAGCGTTAATGGCCTGGACTCGGAAATAATAGATGCCGGCTCCCGAGACCGGGCGAATGCCGACGCGCTCCCGAATGCCTCCCAAGGAAAGCACATTGCCCAGCGACAGGGACCCGGGAGATCCGTGAGCCGGGCTGACGAGGAATGTCTGAGGAGAGATTATGCGCAAACCGCTGGCTTCGACGACGATCGGGAACGTGGCTACGGCGATGTTATAGTAAAGACCGGCCGCAGGGGTCACCGGATCTTGCCCTGGCCCCCATGAGAACGTAACCAATCCGGTGACAGCGCTTAGAGTCGACTGCAGCACGCTCGGTGGAGAGGGCGCCGCTATCGATATCCCGAAATCTGGGTTAAAGTCCCTGAAAAAGCCTCCCGCTTGATCATAAGTCCCAGGACAGGCGATAAGATCAAGCCCGCCGCGGCCCTGGAAATCCCCAAGTGAAAAATGGCAATAGCCCCCCATGCCTCCCGGAGAAAATAGGGTCGCCGGCCAAAACCGCCCGAGGCCCTGGCCGCGAAAGAGATAAATCCAGCCCCAATCCGTCTGAACGAGCAGATCCATCATGCCGTCCTGATCGACGTCGGCCGCCGAGATCTTGCCGCGACCTAGGGAATTATTGCTCCAGCTCAAATGCATCGCCCCCGCTCCGTCGCCCAAGTAGACACGAGTTCCGGTCGGCCCGTGCAGCGCCAAGTCCAGGCGGCCGTCGTTGTCAAGATCCGCGCTGAGCAATCCTCGGCGGCCATCCCAGGCGTCGAAGCTCCCCGAGACCCATCCCGGCTCAAACCCCATGTGGCCGTTATTGAGAAGAATCCTGAGAGGTTGGGGGCCGAAATCAAAAACGGCCACATCGACCAGCCCATCGCTATTAAAGTCGCCGACCGCCAGGCGCGGGTCGGAAAAGAATTGAGCGCTTGTCCAAGACAAACGGGGCACCCCGTCGCTGTTGCGGTAAAGTCCCAACGGCCCGCCCCCTCGGCCCACCATCACGTCCAGCCGGCCGTCTCGGTCGAAATCGGCGACAATGGCGGAGTTGGACGCGGTGATCTCCGTCGAGGTCCATATCTTGGCCAACCCGGCTACGCCGGAAAGGTTACGGTAAAGGGTATTAGATGTCGGCAGGCCGGGATAAAGCGTGTTGGCCGAGAACAAATCCAAGTCCCCGTCATTGTCAAAATCCATCAAGGCCAAGCCATTGGCGCCCTCCGCCGTGGGAGACTGCCACAACAAGGGCGCCGTGACGAATCCACCGGAGCCACTATTTGCGTAGGCCACGCTTTTATTGCCCACGTCGCTTCGAGGATCCCCGGTGACCAGGTCCAGCAGCCCGTCTCCCGTCAGATCGCCGACCGCGGCCACGTGAGGAAGCAAATACTGCGACGCCGCATAGTGCCCGGCGACCGCGGCCGTGGAGTTGGACAGGGAGCTCCACGCGCCATGCGCGTTGCGCGCCTTAGCGGCGAAATAATAGGTGCGGTCCGGCTGCAGGCCGGTCAAGAGCAGCTTTTGCGCCGTGCCCGCCGCCGCGGGCGCGGGCGGAGCCGGTGTTGAAAGATAACCGGCCTCCGGGGTTCCCCGTGGAGCGCCGAGCGCCACGGCGCGGGCAAATTCGGCTTCTCCGTTGATCGGCCCCAGCGTGGAGAAGCGGATGTCATAAAGGCTCGCGGTCCCGGAATTTCCTATGGCTCCGGGAGCGGTCCAGGTCAGGAGAAGCTGCGCGTTGATGGAAGCGCCGAGATTGAGGATCGAGGCCGGCGGCAACACCACGTTAGCCATGGCCTGGGCCAGGTTTGAGGGCGCCGACCAGTTGAGATCCTGATCGGCGGTGAATATCTTGACGAAATAGGTGCTGCCCTGCTCCAAGCCGCCGATAACGGCGCTCTGCGGGCTTGCGGCGGCCACGCTCCTGGTCGCTATGAACAGCTGCGCTTGGGCCGTGGTCCAAAAAGAAAGATCCAGGACCAGGGCGGGATTGCTGGTATAGATAATGGCATAGGCGCCGGTCGAAATGGTCCCGGTGGCCCCGTCATTGCCCGGAGCCTCCCATGATAGCTCGATGGTTCCCGGCGAGAGGCCCGTGCGCGCCGACAGGTCGGAGACGGCTTGCGGCGCGATCAAATCCCCGGCCCCCGACAATATCTGCATGGAAACCTGATTGCTGAAGGCTGATTCAAGGCCCGCCGAGTTGAAAGCGGTCAGCCGGAAGAAATACCAGCCGTTATCGTTCAATCCGGTGACCGAGGCCACCGTGCCCAGTTGATGCAGGGTCAACAGGCCCACGTTGGGCATGGCCGCGGCTTGGGCGGGATTGACGTTAAGAAGAGTGAAGGTCGCGTAATAGACTTTGTATCCCCGCAGATCGGACTCGGAATTCGGGTTCCAGAAGAGATTGGCCTTGGCCGCTCCCGTCGACAATATCGATAGCCCCTCAGGAGTGTCTGGAGGAGAGGCCACGGAGGGGTCGTATTTAATGCGTCCGTGGATTCCCTTTAAGTAGGAGCTCAAAGGACCCAAAAGATTGCCGTAGTCGCCTGGCTCGCCGCCGATGGCGTATCCCCGCGAATCCGTGCCGGTCGATTTGCGGGCCTCCACTCCATCATAGGCGTTGTCCTGGAGCGTCACCAGGCCGAAATTGCCGATCTCGCTCCAGTTGCTGACCGCGTCGTCTCCCAGGGACCAGTGCTCGAACCCGGTCATGAAATACATGCCGTCGTCCCCCTGCGCGTTGAGCAGAGAGTCATAAAGGGTGATCATGGATTGGGCCCTCTGCTCCTGGGTCTTGTTGACCTCGCTGACGGACAGGCGGACGCGCATGCCCGGTTTGACGCAGGGGACATAGTTTCCGCTCACAGCCACGGTGTCCCAGCGCGCCCAACGATGATAGACGGGTGGGCTCGCCACGTTATAGCCGCATGCCCCGCCGGAAAAGGCGTTGGTGCCGTCCAAATCCGGGAAGCGGATGAACCACCCCGTTCGGAAGGCGTAGTCTATTCCCGGCGCGTAAATGACCGTGGTGTTGCTCCCTGAGTCGAATGTTATCGATGAGATAACCGCCTCAAAAAATAGCTGCGAGTCCATGTTGGCGGTCATGTAATCGGCCTCGATGATGGGCTTGCGGACCAGGTTATAAATGCGCTTGACGTTGGCGCTGGAAGTCGAGACCCAGAACCCGTCGAAATAAGGCGCGATCGCCTGCATGACGAAATCCGGCCCTCCATAGAGAGGCGCGAAGATCGGCGGGTGGGGCATCTGGTTGAACGCCGTTCTGACGCTATGGGCGTAATGAGCGGCGAACAAGGACACGTAATCGTCGAGATCCTTGCGGACCAAGCGGCCAAGGCCGGAGGCGGGCTGATAAGAGTATTTGAGCCTGCCGCAATTTCCCGTGTCGGTGAAAGGAACGAAGACATGCGAACCGTTCTCGTCCATGAATCCGCTCCCCGTTGCCCAGGCATTGCTGCCGCTGGGTATATCGCCTGAAGAGGTGTCCCAGGTGGTATAGAGGGTTCCCCATGCGGCGTTGAGATTCTCCAGCGCCTTAAGTTCCCAGTCCTTGGGAGCGGCCGAATACGAGTAAAAAGGAGAAGAGTCGATTTCCGTAAAGGGCGTGAGCGCTTCCGCCGGGTCCCGGTAGCGATAGCGTAGGAAGTCGCGCAGCGAATATTTGGCGTAGAGCCGCGGGTCGGAATAGGCCAGAGGATTGCCGTAGTGATCGGCGCCCATGGGCTTGTACGGGTTTTGGGATAACACCACATAGCCCATATGATCGTGCCCGGGGTTGTTGATGCCGAAAAGGTAATCGCCCTCTTCCGGAATGACATGCCTGACCCACGGCAACGTCGAGCCAAGGCCGGACAGACTCTTCTTGACCACATCCATGATCGTAGGCATGTACCGCGCGTCATAAACATCGGGTTGCACGCCTTGATAAAGCAGATTGGAGCTGCCGGGGGGGCACACGGAGCCTGCATAAGCGCTCTTGACCTGGTTGTCCAAGGCGGGACTGCCCAGCGCCCAGGTCGGGGTGACCGGCAATCGACTAGGCAGCTGCGGCGCCGTGGACTCATAGCGCAGGGAATACTGCCCGGTCGAGTTAAAACCCCAAGATCTCAATCTCTCCGTCATGGCGGCGGCCCACCGGCCCATCACATCCCCGCCGGCGTATTTCTTCTGCATCGCCTCGCGATAGTCCGCTCTCTCGTAGACCTGGTTGATTATGGGAGCCGTCTCGAAATCATCGACCACCAGCCCCTTCAGGTAATAGAGCCGCACCGGATCATTGGCCAAGGACGCCGGAGCGAAATCCGGAGGGAACCCGTTCCACGTGTTCCACCATACGATCAAATTGGCCTTGGGATTGCCCCAAGCCCCGAAGCCGTTGGCTCCGGGGGCCATGTAATTTCCCGTGTCGAGGTTGAAGCTGTAATCGGAAGCCAGCGGCCCGTAGGCGCTATAGGGGTTGCCGCTGCCGCTATTGATAAGCTGCCACGATCCATCGCCGGTCGAATAATACCAGCGGATCTTTCCTCCCTGTCCGAGCTGGTCTAACCAGAAATAGGTGTAGTTGGGCTTGAGCCTATGACCGAGATATATCGCGTCTCCCGCCCGGATTAAGCTCATGCCATCATGCCGAATCACGTCGCGAATGTGGGTATCGGATGCCGCGTCGCGAAGATTGGGCGTCAGGGCACCATTGAAGCTTTGCAGATAGACCGCGTCATAGGGCAACCAGCCCCCGCTTTGGGCCCAGGCGTCGGTATTGACTCCCGAGACGGCAAGGCTTAATAGGCCATGGCCTTCCGGGGTAATGAGCCACCAACGATTGCCCAGCTTCTGATAATGGAAAAGCCCGGTCTTCTCTCCCGCGACGCTCAAATGCCCGCCGTACGAATCGAACTGCGCCCAGGCCGGCGCCGCCAGGAGAAGACCTAAAAGGCTCCAGGCGCCGAAGCAAGCCCGCATCAATAGCTCCCCAATGATCGAATCATCCAGTCGGAACGGTCTGGCTGGGCCCTCCAATCGGGGGCGGCGGCCTCCTTGCGAACATCGGCCTTGCGGCCCCATTGCAGGGTCAGCGAGAGGCGATGGGTGCTTCCGAATTCAATGGCCTGCTGGCTGATCGCGTAATCGATCCGAAGCGCTTTGACCCGCAGCCCCAAGCCCCCCGATATGCCGTCAAAGAATCTGGCCGCCCCGGTTTGATTCTTCGAGGCCAGATTGCCTAATTTGTCTTGGACCAGATAGCCGGCGCGAAAAGCCATGGGCCCCACGTTGAACTCCAGGCCGGTCCCCACCTCCGTCATCCGATCCTCAAGATGTCGATTGACCTCCGCGATCATGGTCATCATGCCTACGGGCAGAGCCATCCCGCAGTTGATCGCCGTGGGCAGCGGGTCGCGCTGCTCTATGAATTTGATCCCCTGGCCCATATGAGTGACGCTCATGCCGATCGAGATCGGCCGCGAAAAGCGCGCCATAGTATAGGTCAAGCCGAAATCTCCCGCCAGTGCCGCGTTGGATCGATACTGGGCGATTTGGGACCGCAATATCTTGGCCGCGGCGCCCACCCTAAGCCCGGCCGTCAACGCCGTGGACAAAGCCGCGGAAATCGCCATGTCGCTAGCCTCGAAAGAGCCTCCGGTCCGCGCGCCCGCTCCATCGACAGTCTCCAGGCTTCCGACGCTCAATCGGGTAAGCGACACCCCAACGGAGTCGATGCCCAAAACCGGCTGATGGGTCATGGCCGCGGCCAAGTGCTGGTATTGAGCGCCTCCAGCCAGAGCCGCGTAGGAAGTGAAAAACTCAAGGCGGCCATTGATCAGGCCTAGATTGGCCGGATTGGCTCCCAGCGATTGGGCGCCGAGCGCCGTGATGCCTTGTGATTGTCCCAAAGAATAGGAACGCGCCGAAGGAGATATCCTAAGAAAAGCCGCGCCCGACTGCCTGGCCGCGATAGGCCGCGCATCCCAGCAAATGACAAACGCTGAAACCGCTGCCAGCGCCATTCGCCTGGCGATTAAGCCCATCCGCTCCCCCCCCATAGACGATGTCCTCAATGGCTAAGATAAGGCTTTTGCTGCTGGAGAACAAA